>JBMTLP010000520.1:0-2791 GCA_049433245.1 Pirellulales bacterium | reverse complement strand
GGGCGCCCGAGAGCGTGGGTGTGCCTCACGAAGTCGACTCCGCGGATGAGCGCGGCCGCACCGCACCTTGCACCCGCAGCGGGAGGCCAAGGATTCGCAGGAAGCCCTCCGCATCGGTCTGGTCATACGAGCCTCCCCCCTCCATCGAGGCGATCGCCTCGTCGTAGAGGCTGTTCTCGCTTTCACGACTCGCCACGAGCACATTGCCCTTGTACAGGTTGAGCGTGATCGTGCCACTCACCGGACGCTGAGCCTCTCGAATGAAGGCCAGCAGGGCGTCCATCTTGGCCGTGTACCAGAAGCCGTAGTAGACGGCTTCGGCCACGATCGGCGAGATGGTGTCGCGAAGATGCACCAGATCCCGGTCGAGCGTGAGTTGCTCCACGAGGCGGTGGGCTTCGTAGAGCAGGGTCATGCCTGGAGCCTCGTAGACACCTCGGCTCTTCATGCCCACGAGACGATTCTCAACGATGTCGGTCCTGCCCACACCATTGCGACCACCGATCTCGTTGAGCTTCAGCACGAGTTCATGCGACGCGAGCTTCTCGCCGTTGACGGCGACAGGCACCCCCGAAGCAAAGCTGATCGTGACCGACTCCGGCGTATCAGGTGCCTCCTGAGGGGAAACCGTCATCCCAAAGTCGACCACCGAGAAGCCGTCGGTGGTGAGATCCTCAAGGCAGCCGGCCTCATAGCTGGTGTGCAGACAGTTCTCGTCTGACGAATAGGGTTTGCTGCGGGTTGCCTTGACGGGGATCTGCTTGGCGTCACAGAAGTCGAGCATCTCCGCTCGGCCTGGGAATCGCTCACGGAACTCTGCCATCCGCCATGGAGCAAGCACCTGAATGGTGGGATCGATCGCCTCCGCGGCAAGTTGGAAGCGACACTGGTCGTTGCCCTTGCCCGTCGCGCCATGAGCAAACACCGTCGCTCCTTCGCGGTGGGCAATCTCCACACACACGCGGCTGATCAGAGGCCGGGCGATCGAGGTCCCCAGGAGATAGGTGCCCTCGTATCGAGCCTGCCACGCGAGCGTGGGGAAAGCGAAATCTCGGCAGAGCTCTTCACGAGCGTCAACGATCATCGCCTTCTTCGCACCGCAGTTGGTGGCTTTTGCCAGGATCGCTTCTCGATCCTCACACGGCTGCCCGAGATCGACATAGACCGCGATCACGTCGTAGCCCTTCTCGATCAGCCAGCCGAGAAGCACGGAAGTATCAAGACCCCCGGAATACGCCAGCACACACGTCTGCTTCATAAAACCTTTTTCCTGAAACAAGTCATCGCTACTTAGGGAACCTCATGCACCAGAGCCATATTGTGCCCACCCGTGCCAAAACCGATACCCGCCACGAGGAGAATGCGGTCTCCAGAGGCCAAACGCCCCTCGTTCAGGCCCCAACTGCTGACCCGCTCAAGCAGTTGGTTGATGTCGCGGGTGGCCACATGGGCCAAGGGCGTCACACCCCAGTACAGCGCCATCTGTCGCAGCGTCTGCTCGCTGTCCGAGAGACCAACCGTGGGCACAGCCCCTCTCCGCTTTGATCTGGCGATCGCTGTGAGACCCGATTTGCTGGCCACGACGAAGAGTTTGGCGTCGAGATCGCCAGCGATCCGGCTGGCTCCTTCGACAACAGCCTGGGTGATCGGATGCAGTCCTTCCACGAGACGCTCCGGGGCGGGCGGAAAGTCCGGCACATGCGTGGCCACGATGCGACCCTCCACATACTTCCAGCGATCAGAGAGATACTGCCGCTCCGTCTCACGTGCGATCCGCCGCATCATCTCCACGACGAGCCGCGGATGCTCACCGATCGCCGTCTCGCCAGAGAGCATGCAGGCGTCGGCGCCATCGAGGATCGCGTTGGCCACATCGGTTGTCTCGGCTCGCGTGGGGCGACGCGAGTGCTGCATGCTGTCGAGCATCTGGGTGGCCACGATCACCGGCTTCTGAAACTGCTGACAGACGCGAATGATCCGCTTCTGCACCATCGGCATGCTGGCCACGTCGGTCTCAACTCCGAGGTCTCCGCGGGCCACCATGACACCCCCTGCCGCTTCGACGATGGCCTCGAGATTCTCAACGGCTTCGCGCTTCTCAATCTTCGCGATCACCCGGGCCCGGGATCCACGCGTGCGGAGAAGCTGCTCCAGCAACGTGACCTCCACAGAACTGCGCACGAACGAGAGGCTGACGAAGTCGGCCCCCGCGGCTGCAGCCCATTCCGCATGCTGCCAGTCGGCCTGACTCATCGCCGGCACCGAGAGTTTCACTCCCGGAAGATTCACCCCTTGGCGACTGCGCACAGGCCCGCCCTGAACCACCCGACACCGGGCCTCATCCGTGCCCTTGGCTTCGACCACCAACGACACGGTGCCATCGGCAATCATCACCGAGTCACCCACCGCAACCTCGTCAACGAGCGGCGGATAGTTCGTCACGAACGCATCCGGGCGGTCACTCGAGTCGCCGCGGACGAAGGTGATCTCCGCGCCTTCAGCGCACTCCACGAGACCGTCCGGCAGCTCACCGAGCCGAATCTTCGGGCCCGCCAAATCCACCAGGACCGCCACTGGGCGTTGGAGTGCGGCCGAGATGGTGCGAATCCTCCCGAGTGTCTCCTCATGCTCGGGGATCGACCCGTGAGCCATATTCAAGCGAAACACGTCGACGCCCGCCTCCACGAGTCCGCGAATCGCTTCTTCGCTGCGACTCGCAGGGCCCATCGTGGCCACGATCTTGGTCCGCACGACAGCGTCGATCTCACGACGCTTGGACCTGGTGCTGACG
>JBMTLP010000519.1:0-2814 GCA_049433245.1 Pirellulales bacterium | reverse complement strand
GAAGGCGTTGCCGGAGCACCACCGTTCCACCGCGGTTTGCATCCCGATCCGAATGCTTCCGTTTCTTGCTGCAGTGCTCGGCCTGCTCGTGGTCCCCTCGATCCTGGCGGGCCTGCTCTTTGCTCAGCCGCAACTGGACCTGCTGGAAGCCCGCCTCGCCGACCGCTGGCAACGCTCCACGTCGGCCGTCCGTGATCTGCTCGACCTTACGTCGGAGCGAAGCTTGGCCACCGTGTGGGGCCTGGCCTGCTTCCTGCTGGGCGCCGCGTTGGCCACCATCACCAAGAACGTGCGGAAGCATCGGCTCGACGACCATCAAGGCCGATACCGTGCCTGGGGCTGGCTCACGGCGTTGTTTGTGACGGCCGCCTTGAGCGTGGTGGTGCCGCTCGACCGACTGGTGGCCGCGCTGATGATCGACGCAACCAACCGTAATCTTGGTGGGGCAGGGCAGGGCTGGTGGATGCTGACCGTGCTGGTTGCCTGGCTTCCGGTTGGGCTGTGGGCCGTGATGCCCCTGACCCAGCGGGCGGCACCGGGCGCGTGGCTTCTCACCGGCCTAGCAAGTTGGTTTGCCGCCTCGGGGATCGAGCAGGCGCTCTTGGCGGGCTGGCAGCCGTGGCAGCAGCTCTCCGGCGACCCCAACGCCTGGCACCACGCGGCGCTCGTGTTGCAGGCCTTCGCCCCGGCCCTCGCGGCTGTCGGCACCCTGGTTGCCTGCCGCGGCGTTGTCCGCGAGGCACGCGGTCTCGTAGAAGCCAAAACACCTCGCGTCCGCCAGCAGCGGAAGCCGAGGCAAGACGCAGCCCGGTCGGCAGTTGCGGAGAAGGTGTCGGACGCCGATGGCCCGCTACAAGTTGCGAGCCGGCCCCACGAACAGCAGGCCCACGCAGCGATCGAAGACGACGTTCAGAGCGAGAGAGCCGCCGAAAGCGAGCCCGTTCCACAACTTTGCGAGAACGGCGAGAGCTTTGATGATGAGGGCGTCATGTTTTCCGCTGAAGCCGAGGACGACGAAACCGCGTACCAAGGCGACCCACGCCTGAGCAAGGCCGAACGGCGTCGCCTGCGGAAGCTCGCCAAGAAGAACCGAGCGGCGTAAGGGCCGGCCCCTGAAAGACACGCTCCGAGGCAACTCGCAGGTTCGGTCACGGAGGCAAGGCAGGCTGGCACTCCAACCACCGCCTGGGCGTTCCCTTTTGACGGAGCGGTCCACGTCAACGTACGTTCTGCCCTGACACATGTTTTCTCTCTTTTGATCTTTGGCCACGAGGCTGGACCCGCATGTCTGTTCGCACCCGTTTTGCTCCGAGCCCCACCGGATACCTCCACATCGGCGGTGTTCGCACAGCCCTATTCAACTGGCTCTTCGCTCGGCAGCACGGCGGTCAGTTCATCCTCCGCATCGACGACACCGACACGGCTCGCAACATCGATGAGGCGCTGGAGCCGATCCTCGATGGGCTGCGTTGGCTGGGCATCGACTGGGACGAAGGACCGGGCGTCGGCGGCCCCTACGCTCCCTACTACCAGTCACAGCGGAGCGATCGATACGCTGCTGCCGTGGAACGGCTCCTCGCCAGCGGCCATGCCTACCGCGACTACGCCACCCCCGGCGAACTCGACGAGGAGCGGGCCGCGGCCCAAGCGGCTGGCAAACCGTTTCTCTACAGCCGCCGGTTTGCGGCGTTCGAGGACGCCACGGTCGCCCAATACGAGGCGGAGGGTCGAGCCGGCGTTGTCCGCCTGAAGATGCCTCGCGAGGGCGTGCTCGTGATTGACGATGCGGTCCGTGGCCGCGTGGAGTTTGCCTGGGAGCGCGAGCAGGACCACGTGATCCAACGCGCCGACGGAAGTTGCCTCTACCACTTGGCGACCGTCGTCGACGACCACGACTTCGCCATCACCCATGTGATTCGCGCCGAAGAGCACCTCTCCAACACACCCAGACAGGCCTTCATCGGCCAGTCACTTGGCTACCCGCTCCCCGTGTTTGCCCACCTTCCGCTCGTTGCAGAACCAGGAAGCCGCACCAAGCTCTCCAAGCGGAAGCTCGACAAATACCTGAAGAACCAAGACTTCAAGCAGATCATGGAGCACGGCCTGAAGATTGCCGAACGGATCGGGCTCGCCCCCGAAGCCGACACCTTTAATCCGGTAATCGTCGACTTCTATCGCGCGGTCGGCTACCTGCCGTGGGCCATCGACAACTACCTCGCTCTTCTCGGCTGGTCGTTCGACGACAAGACGGAGTACTTCACTCGGGACGAGTTGATCCGCTGCTTCACACTGGATCGCATCAACTCCTCGCCGGCGAGTTTCGACCCCAAGAAGCTCTGGTCGATGCAAGACACGATGATGGTGGCTCTGCCAGTCGATCAGAAACTCCAGCTGATGCTGCCGTTCCTCGTGCGGGCGGGCTTGCTGACGGATCCGCCCCCGGCAGCGGCGGTGGAGACGGTGCGGCAGGTGATTGCGGCCGCTGGAGACCGGTTGAAGGTCGCCGGCGACATTCTCGTCTACGCCGACTTCTTTCTCGTCGAGGATCCGGTCATGGATGACGACGCCGTCGCCAAGCGGCTCGCCAAACCCGGCACCCGGTCGCTCCTGGAGGCCTATGCTGCCGCCATCGAAACGCTCGAGGCGTTTGAACCTGAGACCCTCGAGGCGGCGCTCAAACGGGTTGTGGAGGAGGCCGGCCTTAAGGTGGGAGATCTGATCCACCCCGTCCGCGTTGCGGTGAGTGGCAAAACTGTCGGGCCAGGACTCTACGACTGCCTGGTGATCCTCGGGCGAGAGCAATCACACGCCAGA
>JBMTLP010000518.1:0-2816 GCA_049433245.1 Pirellulales bacterium | reverse complement strand
CACGACTCGTGCGTGAAGCCCATGCCGCACGGGCCCCGATCGAGCAGTTGGCAGATCGCCTCTCTGCCCGCATCGTCCCGGCCGTCGTGGCCGTGTCAGGGCTCACCTTTGCAGCCTGGCTCCTCCTGGGTGGGGACAACGGGCTCTCGATGGGCATCGTGTCGGCGGTAAGCGTGCTCGTGATCGCCTGCCCGTGCGGGCTCGGCTTGGCAACGCCCCTGTCTATGACGGTCGCGATCGGTCGGGGAGCACAATCAGGCATCCTCGTTCGCTCATCTGCGGCCATGCAGGCACTGGCTGTCGCCGACGTTGTGCTTTTCGACAAAACGGGCACATTGACGCGTGGGCAACCACAACTGGTGGATGCAGGCTCGATCGCTCCTCACCAAGACGTCGACGCGATGCTGCGGCTCGCTGCCGCCGTCGAAGCAGCCAGCGAACACCCCCTCGCGCACGCGTTCACGCACGCAGCCGAACTGCGAGGCTTCGCGATCCCCGCGGCGGAGCGTGTGCGGGCTGTCGTAGGTCGAGGGGTCACCGGCATCGCGGAAGGCCGCCAGGTTGACGTGGGCAATGCGGGCTTCATGCAGGAGCGTGTGGGGCTTGAAAGTCCGCCTGCGGAGGCCGAGGCGGCGCGGCACCGCGGAGCGACCGTCGTCTACGCGGCCCTCGATGGCCGCACCGCGGCCTGGTTCGCGATCGAAGACCGGCCACGCGATGAGGCGGCGAGTGTGATCGCGTCCGTCCTGCAACGCGGACTCCAGCCAGCTCTCCTCTCAGGCGACACCCAAGCGGCCGCCGATCACCTCGGCACGCTCGTGGGCCTCGAGGACGTCCGCGGTGGCTGCAACCCGTCCGACAAACTTCGCGACATTCACCGTCGCCATCAGGAAGGACATCGCATTGCTTTCGTGGGGGATGGCATCAACGATGCACCTGCCCTCGCGGCCGCCGACGTTGGCATCGCGGTCGGTTCCGCGGCAGATGTGGCCATAGAAACCGCCGACATCACTCTTCTCTCTGGCGGCCTCACCAGACTCCCCACCGCGATCGACCTCGCCCGGCAAACGATGCGGAACGTCCGCGAAAACCTCGCCCTTTCGCTGGTCTACAACCTGCTGGCGATCCCGATCGCTGCCGGCCTGCTCTACCCGGTGACCGGCATGCTGATGAGCCCAATGCTCGCGGCAGCGGCGATGACCGCGAGCAGCCTCTCGGTGATTGGCAATGCGATGCGGCTGCGGTAAGCCGAAGTCAGCGTGATTTCGCTTGCTCGGGCACAGGCACCCGCTGGATGTCCACGTCATGACGCGAAAGCAAATCCGCATACGCGTGAATCGCTTGGTCGAGTGACACCCGCAGTTGCTCGACGCTTTCCTGGATGGCAGCGATGTCTTCCGGCGACGTCCTGGCCCGACTCTCCGCGATCGCATGGTGGTGCTTGGCTTGAGCGAGTTGCTTCTCGATCTCGTCAACCGCTGCGAGTGACGCGGCATCCTCCGTTGCCTCAAAGTGCTCGTGAAGCGCATCGAGATGCTGCTGAGACAGTTCGAGGTGATGGTTGATTGTGCTCCCGCTCATTCTCATCACCCGACTCGACACGGCCTGGGTGCGGCCAAGGTAGCTGTGATAGTGGCTGGCGTGCGCGTGGGCGGCGTTCATGTGACTGCCACCGCTGCGGGCGTAGAACGTGAAATCACCGCGGGCCTTCGCCCCAGCATCCCGCTGAGCCCAGGCGACATCGTGCATCAGCAGCGATGACAGCATGAGCAAGCTGCACGTGATAAGCGAACCAAACGTGGAATGAAACATGGCCGTAACCTCCGGGAGGCATCGCTGGCGAATGCGGTGTTCAAGCACCTCAGAAGATTGTCTAGGTTTGTGACCGCAGATACCAGTCTTCACTTAACTCAGAAGCGGAACCGCGAGGCCGTCGTAAGCCAACTCGACGCCTGGCGGAAGTTGGGTTGCCACCTCCTCATGACGGATGTCGTGCGACATGTGCACGAGCAACGTGCGTCGAGCCTGCACGCGCTGGGCAACCTCAATCGCCTCACTGAGTGAAAAATGCGTGGGGTGACGACTCGACCGGAGACAGTCGAGCACCAACACGTCGAGCCCTTCGAGCCGCGGCCAGGTCTCCGAGGGAATCTCATTGGTATCGGTGCAGTAGGCGAGGTTGCCGAAGCGAAAGCCAAGCACCTCGAAGGTGCCATGCCGCAGTCGCAGCGGCAGGACCGTGGTTCCGAGCAGCGAAAAGGGGTCCGTCGCGATGCGGTTGAAGGTCACCTTCGGCAGCCCCCCACCAGGTGACACGGGAGCCACGAAGGCATAATCGAATGCCTGCAAGATGCGCCGCTCCACTCGCTCCTCACAGTAGACAGGCACCGGCTTTCCGGTGTGGAAACAGATCGGCCGTAGATCGTCCATGCCGTAGACATGGTCCACATGGTCGTGGGTGTAGAGCACGGCATCGACGCTGCCGATCCGCTCCCGCAGCAGTTGCTCTCGGAGATCTGGCGTCGTGTCGATCACGAGCGTTCCCCCAGGCAGCCCGAGTGCTACGCTCGTGCGGGTGCGGTTGTCGCGGGGATCACGGCTGAGGCATGTCTCGCAACTGCATCCCACCATCGGCACACCCACGCTCGTGCCCGTCCCCAGGAAGACGAGGCTCCCTCGCAGATTGCGAAACGCGGCAGACAAAGGCACGGCAGTCACGGATGGCAGGCGGGGCTGGAGATCCGGCGATCACAACAACGAGCCCGCTATCGTATCCCCGCAGGGTTGGCCGTCGCTACTCAGGCATCACCAGGGCT
>JBMTLP010000517.1:0-2818 GCA_049433245.1 Pirellulales bacterium | reverse complement strand
TCCCCCAGTTGCTCCCCCCGCCCCTCCGACGTCCGACGCTGGAACGGCCCAACTTGCAGTGGATGGTGTCACGGTCGATCTGCCGCTGCTTGTGGGTAGCGAAGGGGAAAAGGCGATCGACACGTCGAAGCTCCGAGCCAAAACCGGGCTCGTGACCCTCGACGAGGGATATGTGAACACCGGCTCCACGACGAGCGCCATCACCTTTCTCGACGGCGAGAAGGGAGTGCTGCGATACCGCGGCTACCCGATCGAGGTGCTTGCCGAGAAGTGCGACTTCATCGAGGTCAGTTATTTGCTGATCTACGGCAAGCTGCCGACCACGGAGGAACTCAATACGTTTCGGAAGTCGCTCTCGCATCACTCGATGATCCACGAGGACATGCGGAGCTTCTACAACGGCTTCCCTCGTGACGCGCACCCGATGGCCATTGTGGGGAGCGTGGTGGGGGCCCTGTCGACCTTCTACCAAGACTCGCTCGACGTTCGCGATCCGCAGCAGGTGGAGGTGAGTGTGCACCGTCTGCTTGCCAAACTGCCCACGATCGCGGCCTACAGCTACAAGAAGTCGATCGGCCAGCCGCTGATGTATCCGCGGAATGACCTCTCATACTGTGAGAACTTTCTGCAGATGATGTTTGCGGTGCCGTGTGAGGAATACCACTGCGACCCTGACTTTGCCGACGCGCTCGATATGCTGCTGATCGTGCACGCCGATCACGAGCAGAACTGCTCGACATCCACGGTGCGGATGGTCGGGTCGAGTGATGCGAACCTGTTCGCCAGCATCTCGGCCGGCATCTCGGCCCTCTGGGGCCCACTGCACGGTGGTGCCAATCAGGCCTGTGTTGAAATGCTCGAGCAGATCGTTGCCGATGGCGGGAACGTGAAGAAGTATGTCGACATGGCCAAGAACAAGAACTCAGGCTTCCGCCTGATGGGTTTCGGTCACCGCGTCTACAAGAACTACGACCCACGTGCGAAGTTGATCAAGGCGACGTGTGATCGCTTGTTGGCAAAACTGTCGCTGAGCGATCCGATTTTTGACATCGCTCAGAAACTCGAAGAAGTGGCCCTTGCCGACGAGTACTTCATCGAGCGGAAGCTCTACCCGAACGTCGACTTCTATTCTGGGGTGATCTATCGCGCGATGGGGATTCCCGTGCAGATGTTCCCCGTGCTCTTTGCCATGGGGCGTTTGCCCGGTTGGATCGCGCACTGGATCGAGATGCACCACTCTCCCACGAAGAAGATCTGCCGCCCACGACAGATCTACACTGGTGAGAGCCTCCGCGAGTTTCCCGCCATTGATCGCAGGTAGGCGATCGCGCAGGAAGGTGATCGGAGGTCGTCGACTCCGAACCGGTGCGTCGCGGCTGCCGATCTAGTTGGTGCGTCGCTTGCTGCGAAAGAAGTCGCTCAGGATCTGGCCGCATTCGTCTGCCAAGACGCCGCCTAGGTGCTCTACGCGGTGGTTGAGCCGAGTGTCTTCAAAGAGCGTGTACAGAGACCGGACTGCTCCGGCCTTCGGATCAGCGGCACCCCAGATCACGGCGGGCACGCGAGCCTGCAGGATGCCGCCGGCGCACATGGGGCAGGGTTCCAGAGTGACGTAGAGGGTGCACCCCTCCAGCCGCCAACTCCCGAGGCTCGCTGCGGCCTGCGTGAGCGCGATCATCTCCGCGTGGGCGGTGGGGTCCTGAAGCTGTTCTCGCTGGTTGTGTCCGGAGGCGATCACGCGGCCTCCAGCCACCACAACCGCACCCACGGGCACTTCGTCTTCCTCCGCGGCCATCCGAGCTTCTTCCAGCGCCAGCCGCATCCACCGCTCGTGCTGGCTGCCGGCGAAGAGTTCGCCCGGTGGCGTGCCGATATCGAGGATGTCACGGGGCATGGCAGAAGCGGGCTTTCGGGAAGGGGGTGTTTTCAACCGCGGCAAACAAGGTGCCAGGATGGGGTACAGTAGCATGTCGGCACGGGGCGTGGGCCTCGCGCGTTGTCGCCTAGCCTGCGGCACAGCCGCCAACCGAAGGGGATCGCACTATGCAGCCGGAAATCATGTCGCAGCTCTACATGGCGGGCCTCCGCTGGGCCCATATCCTCGCGGCGATGGTGGCTGTGGGCGGGTTGTTCTACGCCCGGTTCGGCCTGCTCCCTGCGATGCAGGTGCTCGATGAAGAAACGCGTGACAAGCTCCACGACGGCATCCGCAAGCGGTGGCTGCCCTGGGTGATCGGGTCGATCACACTGCTGTTGGCGAGCGGTCTGGCCAACTTCCTGCTGTTCAACGATGCCGCTCAGGCGTGGGATGACGGCACCTGGATGAAGTCGACCAAGTATCACGCACTCTTTGGGGTGAAGTTCCTGCTCGCTCTGGGTGTGTTTTATTTTGCGAGTGGGCTTGTTGGGCGTGGCGAGGGAACCGCTTGGATGCGGGCCAACCGTGGCAAGTGGCTCTCGGTCACACTCGCGCTGGCGGTAGCGGTGGTGCTGGTGTCTGGCTGGATGCGGGGTCTGCACATGGGCCCCAACCGGCCGTTGGACGAGAGTGCCGAAGGTGTGCAGATGCAGGCTGTTGAGGTGACGGTAGTCGAGGCCGAAGCGACGGACGCGAGTGACGCTGGCAGCGCGGCTGAAGCCACGGAACCCGCTGAGGGTGCCCAAGAGGCCGCTGACGACGCGGAATGAGGTGAACCGTCGGCGGTTGCGCAACGAGGTCTGAAGGAGGTCTTCAGTGGATAAGAAGCAAAAAAAACGGATGGAAGTGCTTCAGCAGAAGATTCAAAAGCTGCAGCAGTTGCTTGCTGCTGCCAAGAAG
>JBMTLP010000516.1:0-2821 GCA_049433245.1 Pirellulales bacterium | reverse complement strand
CATTGGCTGCAGGGCTGGTGCGTGATATCAGCGCGCTGCTCACCTTCACCGATCTTGCCAACTCGCCCCAGCCCTTCGTCGAAGACACGACGATCTTCGCGCTCATCAACTACTCGGGCACCTGGAACAGCGGACTCTTCACCTACAACGGCAACGAACTCGCCGACGGTGAGCGGTTTGCGGTGGGCAGCCAGCTCTGGGAGATCGACTACAACCGCACCTCGTCGGCCGGCCTCGACAACTTCACCACCGACTACCTGCCGAGCAGCAGCTTCGTGACGGTCACCGCCGTCCCCGAGCCTGCCACCATCGTGCTCCTCGCCGCTGCCGCCGGCCTCGCGGCCCTCGCCCGCCGCCGTCGGTGAGCGTGCGTTATCCGCCCTGATTCCCCTGCGCTGGTGCATGGTGGGGCTGCCGGCGAAGAGTCCGTCGGCTTTCGTCGAACCGCGCGCAGGGGGTTCCCACGACTGGCCATGACTGGATGGCTCGATGCCCGTACCAACGATACGATGAAGAACTCGACACTTCGTCCGGGCTGACAGGCAGATGACAAGCAAGCAGTTCTTTGACTGGCAAACGTCCGGCGGCACGGACGACGTCATGCGACTCGTGGACTGCCTCGAGCGGGCGGACGTTCCGTGGTGCTGCATAGGTGGCGTTGCCGTGAATCACTGGGCCGAGCAGCAGCTGGTCACCCGCGACGTGGATCTGGTGATCGCCCTCGATGCGGTCGACCGGTCTGTGCAGATGCTCGAGGCGGCAGGGTTCACGAGCGAGCGATTTGCTTGGTCGGTCAATCTGAAGGGCCGCTCGGCGGTAAGCGTGCAGCTTTCAACTGAGGACGTTTACAGAGACTTTCCCAGCCGAGCAGTGCCGGCCGACGTTCATGGGATTCTCATGCGGGTGGCTTCCCTCAACGACACGCTTGCCGGGAAGCTGAAGGCCTGGGCTGAGCCAACGAGGCGTCAGAGCAAGCAGGCCAAAGACTTCACCGACATCGTGCGGCTCGTCGAGGCTCATCCACGGCTCTGGGATCGGATCACACCGGAACTCCAGCAGCTTGTCAAAAAGCCGATCAGCTGACAGGCGTTTGGTTTTTGGGCGCCCACGCTCAGACAGTGCGGATGCGTACCGTCTCGACACGCTCCCATGAGCTCTCCCGAGGCTGGGATCCCGCCGCCGGCAAAGACCGTCACCGCCGTCCCCGAGCCCGCCACGCGGGTGCTCCTCGCCCGCCGCCGCCGCTGAGGCCCGGGCTGGTAGACTTCGGAGACGCCCCAAAAGTCCCTTGCGTTACGGCGGCTCGATGAGCACCTCCTCGATTGACGACCATCGCCTGAGCGCTGCCGTGGCCGCCTTGCGACGATGCGATGCCGTGCAGGCCGCCTACCTCATCGGATCCGCGGCAGCCGGTCGCCTGCGTGCAGACAGTGACGTGGACGTGGCGATCCTGCCGAGTCGGCCGATCGCCCGGATCACTTGCGCCGCCGCGGTGGCTGGCGAGCCGGCTGGTCGCCATGATCAGCCGGTCCGCATCGCTTCCGGAGTTGGTGGCGGCTATCGACGCCGTACTCCGGCAGACGCCGAGCGACCGTCGCCCCAATCGAAAGCCCCAGCTCAGAGGCCGCCCGCTCTCCCTCCGGGAGTCGGAGATTCTCAGAATGATCGGCGACGGCCTCAGTAGCGCAGCGATCGCCGCGGAACTCAACGTGTCGCTCAACACCGTGGCCACGTATCGCAAGCGGATCGCCGCCAAGCTCGGCACGAAGGGCAACCAACTCACCCGCTGGGCGATCATGCTCCGCGAGAACGCCTTCACGATCGAGAAGCCCTGACCCGCGAGCGGACGAGTTCCACCGAGCACGAAGCTGGGATCTCGCCGTCAGCAAGGCCGCTTTGTGACCGTCACCACCATCCCTGAGCCCGCATCGTTCGTGCATCTCCCCGCCGCCGCCGTCGGGGGAAGGCGGCGTCCCGGCTGTGACCGTCGAGGACTTGCTCGTCATGAAGGCGTTGGCAGGGCGGCCGCAGGAGGACGTCGATCTTCGCGGCCTCGTCGACCTTCGCGGCGAGTCGATCGACTGGAATCGTCGCCTTGCGACGCGATAGGCAGGGCCGCCCAGACCTCCAGCCCCCTGATTTGGTATAGTGGAAGGTGCGGCTCCGACCCCCCGAAGCCCTCTCGGGGCAGCGGCCCCCCTTTCTCGTGCGGATCCCCGATGGCTGGCTCGCTCGACACCCGCCGGTCGCTGCTGCTCCGGCTCAATGAGGAGCCGAGCGATGCCGCCGCGTGGGAGGAGTTTGTGCGGATCTACGGGCCCCACGTGGCTCGTTGGTGCCGCAGCCACGGCCTGCAGCACGCTGATGCCGTCGACGTATCGCAGGATGTGTTGGTGCGATTCTGGCGGCAGGCGGCCAGCTTCCAATACGATCCCACCCGCCGATTCCGCGGCTATCTGCGGCAGATCGTTGTGTCGGCGGTTGCCGACTGGAGCGACCGTAAGCAGGTGGGCAAGCCGGTGCGGTGCGCCGAGGCGGCGACCCTGCTCATGGCCTCGATCCCCGCTCGCGAGGATCTCGTCGCCCGGATCGAAAAGGGCTACGACACCGAACTCCTCGAAATCGCCATGCGGGAGGTCGAGGCCCGGGTGCAGCCCCACACCTGGCAGGCCTTTCGCCAACTCGCCATCGAAGGCCAGCCGGCAAGCCAGGTGGCCGAGCGGCTTGGCATGGAAATCAACACGGCCTACGTGGCCCGCTCGAAGGTGCAGCGGCTGATCCGCGCCGCCGTGGAGCGGCTCGGCGGCGGCACGGCGGCCGG
>JBMTLP010000515.1:0-2822 GCA_049433245.1 Pirellulales bacterium | reverse complement strand
GGGCGACCCCAGCCACGACCGGCACGGCGACAAGCATCCATCCGCTGAGCATCAACGAGAGCCATGCCATCCAGGGGCGTTTCGACGCCCCGGCAACGCTACCTGCCTGCGGCCGACCCCAGGCATCGGTGCAGTCAGGCATGTCTCGATCCTCGGAATGTCCACCATGATCGACGTGCATGCTCGTTGTCTCCTCAACTTTCACTTTCGTTTGCCTGCGTCGCAGATTCCCTGCCGCGGCCCCTACCCAAGACTCTCGTTATCACCTGCCAAGCCCCGCCTGTCGATCCCGGTCTGCGAACCCGACCCGCCTCACGAGCCGGATCTCGCCCAAGAGGTGTCTGGGTACGTTGCCTGCAGCGCACTCTTAGCCTCTCGGCTCCGTTCTGGCTGCCCCAACGCCTCCCAGACATCAGCAAGTTTGGCCAGCGCCTCAGCGTGGGCAGCCGGGTTCGTGTTGTAGACCAGATCCACGGTGAGATAAGAGATCGCGGCGTCCTGCAGTCGCCCTGCCGCTTGGTGAGCATCCCCCAAAGCGACGTAGGCAGGCCCGAGGAGCTCTGCATCTTCGGGGTTTGCTCCGTTGAGCGGTTTGTCAACCACCGCGATCGCCTCAGCCCCTTTCCCCTGTCGCCCAAGCCCGCGGGCCTTGCCAAGACTGGCCAGCCGTTTCTGCTCAAGACTGGCGGGATCCGCCGCGTCGATCGCTTCAGCTTGCTCAAAAGCTGCGACAGCTCCCGCGTTATCGCCTGCCCCGAGCAGCATCCGACCTTGGGCCGTTGCGGCGCGAATCTTCAGGGCAGGCGGGCCGGCTGCAAGTTGTTCGTAGAACTCCTTCGCCTTGGCGGTGTCGCCCGAGGCGGCGAGGAGATCACCCACGAGTTCGCGAGAGCGGAAGTAGCGAAAACTCTGCGGATGGGCGGTGGCAAACGCCAACAACTCGCGGCCTGCCTCACGAAGCCGATCGGCATTGCCCGCGTCGAGTAGGGCGGCCTCCGCGTTGGCGGCCGCCTTGATGTAGTCGTACTCGGCCTTCATCAGGTCGGTCAGGTTCTTCACGGAATCCTCATCGATCGCGCCGAGTTCGGCGAGCGCGTCGGCGGCCCGACCTCGAGCGAGGAGATTCCTGGCGGTGCGAAGTTCCTGCGGCTCCCCCTCAAACTGCACATCCACCACTTCGACCGACCCCACAAGCCGCTGGCCCCCCTCGCGTTCCTCTATCGTGAGGCCGTCTCGAGAGCTCCCGGTGACCGTCACCGTCAAGCGGTCACCGTCGATCGTGCGAACCACATCCGCCCCGGCGGCCGGGGCCGCACAGCACAGAAGCATGGTGCAACAACCAAGCATCCATTGCAGTCGCCGTGCCGAGAGGTGGAAAACATTCATCATTGAACTCCTTGTCATGGTTTGCTTGGGGGCGTCGCTGTCACGCACCGCCGCTTAACTCCCCGCGGGCGCGGCGACGCCTTCAATCGCCCCCAAGCCAACTGCCGGCTCGCCAAGATCCTGCTGGATCTGCTTCATTAATGCGTCGAACTCTGCCCGCATCTCGCTGCCCCCGAGGCCGGGGTACAGCCGATAGGTCACCGTGATGTCGCGTTCAGCCTTAGACAGGGCGTCCTCTCGACCGGCTGGTACTTTCGTGGCGATCGCCTTTCGGCAACGGGCGAGTTCGAGGCGGGCTTCAAAAAACTGCCGCGAACTCTGCTGTGCATCGGCATCAGCGTTCTCTGGAGGCACCGCCTGCCGCGATAGTCGGTTAGCCAAACCGCCCCAGCCCCAGAACTTCGCTCCCCCTTGGCTTCCACCAACGATCGCTTCGGTCAGCCACTTGTTGGCTGTCGTGACGTCCGCTGCAGCCTCCCCGGCTGCCTGCAGAATGCGCGCTGCTTCAAACTGTCCGTCGATCCAGTTCACTCTCGCTGAATCAGCCAAGATCCAAGCGATGTTTTCCAAGGCGTCGTCAAACTTGCCAATCACGCGATAGAGCTCAGCGAGCTTGAACCGAATCGATGGTTCAAACCGCTTCGTTTGTTCATCGGTCTCGGTGAGCAGCGACTCGTAGATAGCCGCGGCCTTGGCGATGCAGGCGTCCGCCTTGGCTCGCGGTACGACGACTCCCATACCTTGGGCGGCCCCATCCCCTAAACTCGCCGATCCGAGTTCAAGATAGGTGGTGGCCACCCAGAGCCGCGACTGCACCTCGCTGGACCGAGACGAAACCGCTTCCAAGAATCGTTCAAACCCGTCGAGAATGGCAGACGCTCGCTTTCGTCCGTCCGCATCAAGCCGGCCATCCACGGCCGTTGACGCCACTTGCTCAAGTTGAGTCTGGAGTTCACGCCCGAGCCTCAGGTACGTTGCCGTAAGCCTCGCTGGGTCTGTGGCCACAGCCTCGAGTTTGGTCATCGCCGTCTCAGCTTTGGCGATCTGCTCGGTCTGGATGAACAGTGGCAGCGCCACCTGCAAAATGTCTTCCGCCATACTTCCGGCGGCGCCGGCGGGGTCGTTGCCCGACGTCACAACTGTCCAGGGTCCGTACGACGGATGCTCGAGCACTGCTGTTGCCGTTGGTAGGTCCCCGAGATTCACGGCGATCTGACAGCGAGCAAGGGCCGCTGCCACGGTGAGCATGCCCACAGCCCCGCCTTCAGCAGAACCTGCAAGCCCTTGATCGAGAAGCGTGGCCGCCGTGTGCTTCCAACTCGCGATGCTCTCGGCTGACGGTCCATCTGCAGCCTTCGCCGATTCCACACCTGCGATGGCTTTCCAGGCAGCGATGCCACCGCGTGCGGACGTCCCGCTGTCGCGGAGGTGCTCTG
>JBMTLP010000514.1:0-2823 GCA_049433245.1 Pirellulales bacterium | reverse complement strand
ACTTGCGATCGGTAGGGAACCTGCCTGGATCGCAGCGGCAGGGCACGACCGCGTGGTAGCCACCACGTTGCAAGGGGGCGATCTCGTGATCGTCTCAGTCGCGGAGGATGACCTTCAGGAAACAGCCCGCGTGCACCTGGGGCTTGAGCCTGCGGGAGTGGCGGTATCGCCTGACGGACGCTTGGCCTGCGTGACGCTCTCGGCGGTTGACCGGGCCGTTGTCGTCGATCTGGCGACAGCCCGTGTGCGAGGAGAGGTGGTGGTGGGGCGGCTGCCCCGCCATGTCGCTTTCTCTCCGCAGGGGCAGGTGGCGGCTGTGACCTGCTCAGCGGAGTCGGGCGTGGTGCTCGTCGATGTCGAGGCGTGTGAGGTGGTCGCCCGCCATCCCTTCAAAGGCCTTAACGTCGGGCAGCCCGGTTTCGCAGCTGACGGCCGAACGCTCTGGTTCCCCTGGACCTACGACGGCGGGAGCCATCCCTCGCCAGGCAACATTCGCCGCGGTTGGGTGACAGGCAGTCGACTCGGGCGACTGTCGCTCGACGCAGCAGACGGGGAGGCACCGCTCGCCGGATTGACGCTTGACGTTTCCGGGAAAGCCGTGGGCGATGTCCGTGGGCTGGCTGTCGTTGATGGAGGGGCGACGCAGTTCGTGACTGCTGGAGGCACGCACGAGCTGTTGCGACTGCATGAGCCGTCTGCAGGCGGGGCGGCGATTCCCTACACGCAGATCAGCGGGCTGGAGGTGATGGATCGCGGGTTGGCAGCTGATCCGGTGCGGTTCTCGCGGTTGGATCTTGGCGGTCGGCCGCTGGGGATTGCGGTCGACGAACCGCGGCAGCGGGCGTATGTCGCCAATCGCCTTCGTGACAGCCTGCAGGTGATCGACCTGGCCCGGTTTGAACTGGTTGCGGAGGTGTCGCTTCGGCCAGAGCCGCTCTCCGACGAGGCGAGCCTCGTGCGGCAAGGGGAAGCCATCTTCTTTGACGCCACCCGCTCCCTCGATCAGTGGTACAGCTGCCACACCTGCCATTACGAGGGTGGGGGCAATACCGTCACCTTCGACACGCTCAATGATGGGTCCACGGGCAGTTATAAAACAGTGTTGCCGCTGTACCGGGTAGCAGACACCGGACCGTGGACCTGGCATGGCTGGCAGCAGGACTTCGATGCGTCGCTCGCCAAGTCGCTCGTGGACACGATGCAGGGCCCGAAGCCATCGCCCGCCGACGTGGAGGCCCTGGCGGCCTACCTCCGCACGCTGGAGCCGCCCATCAGTCCCTATCGCGAGGCCGACGGTTCCCTCTCAGCGACGGCCGAGCGAGGTGAGCGGCTCTTCATGAGCGCCCGGGCTGGCTGCACCGAGTGCCATGCCGGCTCCCTCTTTACCAGCGAGGGGTTGCACGACGTGGGCCTCGCGCGGAGCTCGGACCGCTACGAAGGCTTCAGCCCGCCTTCGTTGCTCGCCCTGCACCGGAAAACACGATTCCTGCACACGGGCAAGGCGAAGTCGCTGGAGGAAGTGCTCACGAAGTACCATGCTCCGGATCAGGTGCTCGGGCTCGAACCGCTGAGCGCTGGCGAGCTCGAAGACCTGGTGGCTTATCTGCAGTCGTTGTGAGTGCCCTGTTTCCTTGCGGAGTTGATGATGATCCGACAGCGTGCCGCGGCCTCGACGGGCCGGGTGGTGATGATGGTGACCCTGTTCGCTTCCAGCGTGTCGCGCGGCGTGGCCGACGAAGGGATGTGGCTCTTCAATGATCTGCCGCTGGGCGTGCTCAAGGAGCGGCATGGCTTTGATGGATCTGACGTGTGGGCCGATGCCCTCAGGTTGGCGAGTGTGCGATTCAACAACGGCGGGTCCGCCTCCTTCATCTCGCCCACCGGACTCGTGCTTACGAACCATCACGTAGGAGCGGACACACTCGGCAAACTCTCCACGCCCGAGCGCGATCTGTTTCGCGACGGCTTTCTCGCGCGAACACCGGCCGAAGAATTGCGGGCGCCGGACCTCGAACTCAATCAATTGATTTCCATCAGCGACGTGACGAGCGAGGTCAAGGCGGCCGTTGCTGAAGGGATGTCCCCGGAAGACGCGCTTGATGCCCGTCGATCCCGGATCGCTGAGATCGAGAGCCGCGAAAAGGAAGCCACTGGCCTGCGGTGCGACGTCGTCGCCCTCTACGGCGGGAATCTCTACCACCTCTACCGCTACCGCCGCTTCACCGATGTGCGGCTCGTGTGGGCACCGGAGGAAGCGATCGCATTCTTTGGAGGGGATGCCGACAACTTTGAGTATCCCCGCTTCGATCTTGATGCCTGCATTTTCCGCGTCTGGGAAGATGGGAAGCCGGCCACGATCGAGAACTATCTGTCCGTCGCCCGGAAGGGGCTTGAGGAGGGGGATCTCGTGTTCGTCTCGGGCAATCCGGGGCGCACTCAGAGGCTGCTTTCGGTCGACGCCCTCCGCGAGATCAGGGACCACCAGCTTCCTCACCAACTCGATCTCCTGCGGCGGCGGGAGGTGCTCCTGCAGCAGTTCTCTCTGGATGGACCAGAAGCCGCCAGGCGTGGCCGCAACAGCCTGTTCGGCACCCAGAACGGTCGCAAGGCGAGGCTTGGTGCTCTGGCAGCCCTGCAGTCGCCGGGGACGTTTGAAGCGAAGGTCGTCGATGAGAGTCGGTTGACCGCGGCCCTGAGCCTTGATCCTGAGCTGCGACCGCTCCTTGCTGCCTGGGATGCCGCGCGAGCCAATGCCCGTGCTGCTTCACAACTTCAAGGAACGGGTTTGCCGATCGCCTCGCAGCTCTTCAGCATCGCGCAGCG
>JBMTLP010000513.1:0-2826 GCA_049433245.1 Pirellulales bacterium | reverse complement strand
ATCAACCTGCCACATGCCTGCCACACCCTCGGTCTCGCTTGTGATTCCCGTCCGCAATGAAGCGGGCAACATCGCTCCCCTGCTGTCGGAGATTCGCACAGCCCTCGACGCCGCGGGGGAACGCTGGGAAGTGACGATTGTCGACGACGGATCGACAGACACCTCGTGGAGCGAAATCTCCGCAGCCTCCGAGGCCGACCCGCGGGTTCGTGGGATCCGCCTTGAGGTCGGGCAGGGAAAGTCAGCGGCACTCGCCAAGGGGTTTGCCCAGAGCACGGCGCCAAGGGTGGTGATGCTCGACGGCGATGGACAGGATGACCCCGCGGAGATCCCCGCCTTCCTAGCCTTGCTCGACGAGGGGGCCGACCTCGTTAACGGATGGAAGTCGCCTAGGCGAGATCCTTTGCACAAAACGCTGCCGTCGCGGGTGTTTAACCTGCTGGTCGGGTTGATGACCGGGCTCTGGCTGCACGACCACAACTGCGGGCTCAAGGCGTTTCGCCGCGAAGTGCTCGCCGCTCTACCGCTGCAGGGCGACATGCACCGGTTCATTACGGTGCTCGCGGCCTCCCGCGGGTTTCGCATCCGCGAGAAGACCGTGCACCACCGGCCGCGCGGACATGGCCGCACGAAGTATGGCTCGTTACGTTTCTTGACGGGCCTGATCGATCTCGTCCAAGTCGCCGGCCGCATCCGGGCCATCACCGCAGCCGCCCGCGAACAGCAGGATCCTGCGGCGGTGCTCAGGAGACGCGTCGGCATCCTGCTGACAGTGGTGGCGTGCGGCTTGGCCGCCGGGCGGATCGGGGCCGTGTCGAGCATCGATCGCATTGCCCTGGAAAAGCGGCTTGTGTCGGACGCGATCAAAAGCCGTAAGGAGACCGGCGGCGAGGTCGACGAGCAGGCGATTCGCGACGCCATCCGACGCGACAAAGGTCTGATGCGGCCATTCCTTTCCGCCAACGACCGCAGCCGCTGGCTGACGATCCGCAGCCTCGTTGAACGGGGCAGCTTTACGATCGAGGACCTCGTAGCCGAGCCCGGCTGGGACACGATCGATGCGGTGGTTCACAAAGACGCGGACGGAGTGCCCCACCTCTACTCGAGTAAGCCTCCGCTGCTGCCGTTGCTGCTCGCAGGCCCGTATTGGGTGGCCACGAAGTTCACCGGCTGGACGCTCGCTGATCACCCATTCGAACTCGGCCGTGCGCTCATGCTGCTCTACGGGATCCTTCCCCTCGCGGTCACGATGCTCTTCACGCAGCGCCTTGTCGAACGAATCGGCCGCACCGACTGGGGACGTTTCTACGGCATGATCCTGATCTGCTTCGGCACGTATCTCAGCACTTTCTCCGTCGTGCTCAACAACCATCTGCCGGCAGCGGCCTGCGTGGCGATCAGTGCCTGGGGCTGCTGGCGGATCTGTGTGGAAGGGACCCGCAGCGGGTGGCTGATGGCGGGAACCGCCCTCGCGGCAGCCTTCGCTGCCACGTTCGACCTCCCCGCCCTCGCCTGGACGGCGTTTGTCACGGCCGCCCTGCTGTGGTGTGACATGCTCCTCGTGGCTGCGGCATCGGCGGGCGCCAACTACGCGGCGCATGGCACGATCGAACCGGCCTATGCCCATCGGCGTGGCGAGGAGAGTTGGTACGACTACCGCTTCGAACTGCCCAACGGCAAGGTGATCGAGAGCTACTGGCGGTCACCCGCGGGCGTTGACCGAGGGGAACCGTCCGCTGTGCGGTATGCGTGGCACTCGCTGGTCGGTCACCACGGCATCTTCTCGCTGACGCCTGCCTGGCTGCTGGTGCCGTGTGGCTTGCTGATTCTTGCCATCCGAGCCCCAACCGATCGCAGGCTCGCGGCCATTGCAGTCGGGCTGATCTCGCTGACCGTGATCGCGTTTTACCTGACGCGCTCGCCCGGAGATCGCAACTACGGCGGCGTGTGCAGCGGCTTCCGCTGGGTGTTTTGGCTGGTGCCGTTGTGGGTCACCGCTGCGGTGCCTGCCGCCGACGCCATCGGGCGTAGCCGACTCGGTCGCGGTTTCGCGGCCACATTACTCGGATTCTCCGCCCTCTCGGTGGCTTACCCAACCTGGAATCCCTGGATTCATCCGTGGATTTTTGAGTGGATGAGCCACGCCGGCTGGCTGCCCCAGTAACCCGCACCGTATGCCTGACAACCGCCCCGTCGGCATCCCCGGTCACGCCTCGCCAGCCGTAACGGGCCGCGGCTTCGCCCACCATGGCCAATACTCCACGCGACGACGAATCTCCGAACCAGGCACGCCACTCTGCCCTGGATCGGTGAACTCGATCGAGATCGCTGCCAAGGCGATCTCCTCTTGTCGCACGTCTGTGACCACCTCGCCGCCACAGAGCGGCTGCGTGCTGCCGTAGAGCCGGTCGCCGAGGATGGGCATGCTCCGCGACGCGGCCTGAATCCGCAGCTGATGCATGCGGCCGGTTTCCGGTTGCAGTTCCACCGCGATCGCAGCCTCTGCTCGCCATACCGCTACTACCGCCGTGCAGGCCTCTTTGGCGGACGGATCTGACGCACTCGCAAGGCAACCACGCGGCTCATCCTGAACCTTGGCCAGAAGGTCGACCCAGCGATCACCGACCTTGGGAAGACGACCGGAGCCGGGTGGCTGCACGAGCGCGAGATACCGCTTCACAATCTCCCGTCGCTCAAACTGTCGAGCGAGTTTTCGCGCCGCTCTGCGGGTCGTCGCAAAGAGCATCACGCCCGAGACGCAGCGATCGAGACGATGCGGCACGCCGAGATAGATGCCCTCACCGCGATCCTGAAGTAACCGCCGCA
>JBMTLP010000512.1:0-2793 GCA_049433245.1 Pirellulales bacterium | reverse complement strand
GACCTCGGCGGAGTCGGCGGCATCATCCCGCCCCAGGACGTGCTGATGCAGAAACACGATCGCGTCACGAATCTCCGCATCCGCCTCGGGCGATGATCCCGGCAGCACGCTGGGCTCAATCGAGGGGAACAGACGACGACGCTCTGGTTGCCTGCTGAAGTCGAGGGCCACATGGCGGCAGGAAACGTCGTTGGCCATCGTCCTCTGCAGGCTGCCCATCGCCCCGCTGGGGTCGCTGGCTCGTTCGGTGACCTCTTTTGAGTCGATCCCGCCGTAGAGAATCGCGGTTTGCTCGGATAGTTTGCCCCAGCGAGCCCCAAAGATCGCCTCGATTTTCCGCTCAAGTTGCTCAGGCGAGAGCAACCGCACCACCCCCACGTCGTCGAGTTCCGCGAGCCGGTCCGGGGGCAACTCCGCGAGATCAACGGCCTCGGCTCGATAGAGATCCGAGGCCACGAGATCTTTGAGCAACGACTTAAAATTGAAGCCTTGGCTGGCGAAGCGTGCGGCGGTCGCTTCGAGTTGGCCACGCTGAAACCGGTAGGCCCGGTAACGAGCGGCGTAGTGGGGATCGTCGAGGTCGCTAGGGGGCAGCAGCGGGCGACGACCCGTGAGCATTGCTAAGGCGTGCTCGGTCATCGCGACTGCGAACCGCGGATCTTCGACCGTCCGCTCGCCGAGCCACTGCAGCGCTCGCCACCGCTGCGACTCGGGGAGGGCTTCTTCCTCGAAGCCGGCGGAAAACATGTCGCCAAACCAGCCCTCTTTCCGCTTGCCATAGATGGCGAAGTTGGCGTCGAACCGAAAGTAGTCTTGGAAGAGGCCCGCCACGGGGTCGAGCGTGCGATGACAGACGACACACTCGGCGGCCTGCATCGTCGGAATCTCATAGGCCGCGGTGACGGCGGCGGCATCCGAAACACGGTCTGCCATTTCCAGCACATCGACGCCGAGGAAGTGCTGGTAGTACATCCGCGCTCGCAGGCGGTTGCGGTTGGTTTCCGTGGGCGGGTAACGGCTGAGGTACTGAAAAGTGCTCAGCACGCCGGCGTGCGGATAGAAACCTGTGGCGGAGTCTTGGTCTTCTGATCGATTGCGACCGACGAGCGCTTTGAGTTTGACTGGGACGTAGCCGAAGGGATCGTCGAGGTTGTCAAACTGATCCTTGAGCTCATCAAACACGCCGTAGCCTCGCGCTGTGTAGGGCGAAACCATGATGTAGTCGGCGGTGACGATCTCAGAAAAGGGGCGGTCGTGGCGAACGATGTACTCAATCAGCCGCATCGGCTCGTCGAGCAACGCCGCGCGGTAGTCGTTCGCGAGTTTGTAGCCCGCTTGCAGTCGCTCCTTGTCGTCCGCGATGTGGGTCAGGTCATGGTGCTGATACCTCAGGCGCGTTTTTTCAAAGTGTTCGTAGGAGAGCACTGTGGCGTCGGCGTTGCCATCGATAGCGAGCGTGAGTAACAGGTCGTTAAACGCTTCGCGGAGGCGTAGGTAGAAAGCGTCTTCCTGCATCACCCGGTCGAGCGCGAGGCCCACGCCGGCGAGCTGGTCACGGTCGACCATGCCACGTTCCTCTGCGGTGGGCAGGCGACCGGCGAGCGACAGTGTGGCCCGACGCAGGAGCCCTTGATGTGAGATCATGCTCACTCCACGCAAGAACTCCTCATTGAGATCCGAGCCAAGGCTGTCCGTGAGGCGGGTGGGGAAGGATGCGTTGCCGGGTGCCGCGTGAAGCGACTCGACGAACGCCTCGAGCACGCGGTAGGCCGCAGAGTTCGTGGCGATGATCGCACCACCGCCGTGGTTGTCACCCCCGGTAGCTTTGACCAGCAGGGGGGCGAGATCTCCTGGGGTGGCTGCCGTGGCAAACGAACGCAGCATTTCCGCGTTGGTGAGGGCGGCTGCGGCTCGGGCATCCGCAGACCCGAGCGGTACGTCGGTCAGGTGAAAGCCACTCGCGTCGGCCTCGCCACCATCCCGGTGACACATCAGGCAACGTCGTTCAAAGACCTTGATCCAGGCATCGTGGTACGCAGCCGCTTGGTCGCACGGCACGGGCTCCGGCATCGGCTCGCCGTGGATCCGCAGTTGTCCGCTGAACATGGCGAGCATGAGAACCGCACGCAGACAGTGGATGCTCGCTCGTCGCATGAGTTGGCTGGCCTCACCAGGTCGGCGGTGCCGCTTCGCCACCCCCAAGGACACCAGTCTAAACCGGACGGGGTGGGCGTGTCGTGCGGAAGGTCGAACGCGAGCGAGGGTGGGCTGGCGGCCGAGGCAATGTCAGCTGGGCAGGACGCGAGGCCACCGGGGCGGCTAGGCGGCAAGCCTGGTCGACCCCGCGGTCTGGCAACCGTCAGAGGCTGGCAGCGGGAGCGTTGGAGCCGAGTGCGGAGTCCAACTGCCCTTGTGCGTGCTGTCGCGGAGTTCGTCGATGGAGTAGAAGGCGTTGGCATCAAACTCGCGGACGACGGTGAGTACGTCGCTCAGCCGCCGTCGCTGGATCACGGTGAACACGATCTCCACGGGGCCTTGCAGGCCCTGAGCGCCAACGCGGGTGACGCCGCACCCCGCCGCGCGAAGGAGCTCGACCAGCCTTCCCGAATCACGGTTGGTGATCACACGGACCAGCACGGAGCCGAACGCGATCCGTTGCTCGAGTGTCATGCCGAGGTAGTTGCCCGCGACGAAGCCACCGGCAAAGCCAGCAAAGCACAGCGGGCGATCGAGGTTGCTCATGACCTGACCGATGGCAAAGAGCCAGATCGAGACCTCAAAGAAGCCGAGGCC
>JBMTLP010000511.1:0-2838 GCA_049433245.1 Pirellulales bacterium | reverse complement strand
ATGGGCTCGACCACGAGCACGAACCGCAAACCCTCAAGGAAGTCGGTTCAGCTCTTGGCGTGACCAAGGAGCGGGTGCGACAGATTGAGGCAAAGGCCCTGGAGAAACTGCGCGAGGTCGCCGAGCACGAGCACGTGATGCCCGAACTTGAGACCTGAGCCTCTTGTGTGGCTGAGCCGGTCTGCTATTTGCTGTTGAAGCAGATGCAGACCGGCTTCGGTAGATCGACGGTCTGGCCCGTGAAGGTCAGGCGTCCACTCTTGGCGTCGATCGAGAACACCGTCACGGTGTTCGAGTCTTGGCCTGCCGCGAGGAGCCAGCGTCCGTCGGGCGTGATGTTGAAGTTCCGTGGCGTCTTTCCACGAATCGGCTCGACACCCAGGAGCGTGAGTTCTCCGTTGGCCTCGTTGACCGCAAACATGGCGATTGAGTGGTGGCCGCGGTTTGAACCGTAGAGGAAGCGACCGGAGGGGTGCATCACCACCTCTGCCGTTGAGAAGCCTTCTCGGTCCGTGACGTCGTCAGGAATGGTGGATACCGTCTGGAAGGGTTCCAGCGTGCCCTCGTTGGCGTCGAAGTTGAAGCCAGTGACCGTCAGGGCCAGTTCGTTGATCACGTAGGCTCGGCTGCCGTCTGCGTTGAACGTGATATGCCGGGGCCCGGAGCCCGGAGGCACGATGCCTGCGGATTTCGGCTCGAGGGTCGCTTCGGCTGCGTTGAGGGCGTGTACGAGTACAAGGTCGATGCCCAGGTCTGGCACGAGCACGAACTGGCCATCAGGCGTGGTCCGGGCGCAGTGGGCATGAGGTCCTTCTTGTCTTTGGCTGTTGATGCTTGAACCTTCGTGCTGAACGAACCCGCCTGGGACACCGTCGACAGCAGGCTCCAAGCCGCCATCCGCCCGGATGCCGAGGCACACGGTGCTGCCGCCGCCGTAGTTGGCTGCGACCACGCAGCGGCCGGATGGGTCGACAGAAACCTGGCAGGGGCCGGCACCAAGCGAGGGTTGTTCGTTGATTTTCTGAAGCTTGCCAGAGGGGAGGTCGATCGCGAGCGCGGTGATGCCACCGGTGGGCTTCCCGGCCAAGTCGGCAATCTCGGAAACGCAGTAGAGCAGTGGGCGTGACGGGTGGCGGGCGAGGAACGAGGGATTGGCCACTTCCCCAGCGAGCGTCGGTTCGCTCAGTTTGCCCGTCTCGCTGTCGAAGGTGGCAACGTAGATGCCTTGGCTATCAGTGCCTCGGGTGTAGGTGCCAAACCAGACGAGCTCTTCTGCCCCCGAAGCCCGCGAGCTGAGGATGCTCCCAACAACGAGCGGCGCGAGCATAAGGGTGAGGCGGGCAAACGGTGAGTCGATCATGAAAACGCTCCAAGGAAGAGAACGAGCGGTGGTCGCGGGCCACAGTCAGCCCATCGAGTTGTGATTCTCACAAATCACTTGCGATGGCTTTGTCGGATTGTCGATGCCTGCTCCGCTCTTCGCAAGCGGCTGCTCACGCACGTGGCTTGGTCGGTCTCCCCCACATGAGTCCTCTTGAGTACTACCCCGTTGTTGACCTTGGCCCACTGATGAAGGGCATGGTGATCGGTGGGGTGGGTATTTTTCATGTCTTTCACGCCCGGCTCGCCATCTGCGGCGGGACGCTGTTGTGCTACCTGCAGTGGCTGCACAATCGCGGGCGATGCAACCTCGCGCGACGGTTTAGCGACGAGTACTTTAAAGTGCTCGTGCTCGTCAGTTTTGTGCTTGGGGCCGTGACGGGCGTGGCGATGTGGTTCACGACGATCCAGATCAGCCCGCAAACCATCGGAGTGATGGTGCACGAGTTCGACTGGGTTTGGGCGTCCGATTGGAGCTTCTTCTGCTTGGGAGTGGTGGCGGGTTATGTCTTCTATCGTCAACCTTGCCACCGGCTTGAGTCGTGACCAGCGGGAGACCCTCGTTGGAATCTGCGCGCGTCCGCTGGTGTTCATGCTTGTCATGCCCTTCCTCGGGGGTTGGTATCTCGCCACGATGCCACCAGCGAGTCGCAGTTGGGCGACTGGTGGCAGTGTGCCGATGACGATGTTTCTCACGATGGCTGTGGGCAGTTCTGTAGTGATAGGCCTGTACGCGGTGGTCGGTATTCTTCGGCAGCGTTTGTACGTCAATGGACGAAGACAGCTATCCCACGGGTCAGCTCGTCAAAGGCGCGAAAGTGTTTCGTGCGCAGTGTTCCGTTTGTCACACGCTTGAGGGCGTGAATGCCGTGATTGAACTCACCGCGACATGGTCGCTCGATCAGCGGCGGCTCAACATTGCGCAGTTGCAACGTGCGAAGCCTTTTATGCCACCGTTTGCCGGTACCGCCGACGAACTTGAGTCGTTGGTGCAGCTGATTGGGTGGATTGAGGCTGGCCGGCCAGCGGAGTGGGAGACGTCAGGTGACAGCGAACTTTCCCGGCAAATCCAACAATGGATCGACGAGGCTGGCACGGGACACGGGCACGAACGAACGCATGCCTTCGGAGAAGATGGCTGTAGGCACGGAGAAGGTAGCGCACCCGCAATGACAACTGTTTTTCCATTCGGCTTTCCCACCGCGACGAGTTTCTATCTCGTGTTGCTTGTGGCGACACTCGTGCTGCACATGGTGTTCATGCACTACGTGTTGGCGGGCACGGCGTATCTCGCGTTTGGGCGTTTGATGGGGCCGAAGCGATGTGGGGTGTGTGGTTGGCAAGCAATCCTCATCGATTGGCTGCCGTTTGCCACGGGCTTGGCGATCACCGCAGGGGTGGCCCCCTTGCTGTTTGTGCAGATTCTCTATCAACGGCCGTTCTATTCCGCGAATCTGC
>JBMTLP010000510.1:0-2840 GCA_049433245.1 Pirellulales bacterium | reverse complement strand
GGTGATATCCTGGCGAGCCCGATCCTCGAGATCGATCAGGAAAGCGGACAGTTCACCGGAGCTGCGGCGGTCCAGGCCAACACGTTCCTCAAGCGGGAGTATCGCGAGGGCTATGCGGTGCCAGAGATGGCCTAGCAGCGGCTGCCAAAGTGGCTTGGACTTTCGGACCCAGGCGGCTTGGGTTGCTACGCGATGATCTCGTGGACGACCCGGCCGCCCTCGGGGCCGGTCAGGCGGTGGTGGCGGCCCTCGTACCAGTATGTCAGGTCGTCTGACGACAGGCCGACGAGGTGCAGGATTGTGGCGTGCAGGTCGCGGAAGTGCACCTGGCCCTCCACGGCTCTCGCTCCGGTGGGGTCGGTCTTGCCGTGCGTGTGCCCAGCGCGGACGCCGCCGCCGGCGAGCCAGAAGGTGAAGCCCCGGGCGTTGTGGCCGGTTTCGTCCTTGTCGTTGTCGGGGTTGATCCCCGGCCGCCCAAACTCGCCGCCCCAGACCACGAGCGTGTCATCGAGCAGGCTCCGCTCGTCAAGGTCCTGGAGCAGGGCCGCAATCGGAGCGTCGGTGGCCTCGCAGTTGGCGGTCAGGTCACGGCGGTGGTTCTTGTGCTGATCCCAACTGCCGTGGTTGACCTCGATGAACCGCACGCCCGCTTCGGCAAACCGCCTGGCGAGCAGGCACTGCCGGCCGAAGTCGCTCGGTTTGCAGGTGCCGATCTGCTCTTCCCGGCGGCCCACGCGGTAGCGGGCGAGTGTGTCGGCAGATTCCGTGCTCAGGTCGAGCAGGTCGGGGGCGGCCGCTTGCATGCCGTAACCGAGCTCGAGTGAATCGATCACGTGTTCCAGTTGGGCATCTGCCGGCCGAGTGGCGGCATGCTCGCGGTTGAGCTGCTGCACGAAGTCGAGTTGATGACGCCGAGCGGTCGGCGGCAGGCTGTCACCGACGAGGTTGGCGATCGTGGCCGCCGACATATCTTCGCCGTTGACGCCGATCGGTGTGCCGTTGTGCACCGCCGGCAGGAAGGCCGAGGAGTAGATCGAACGCTTCGAGGTGTTGAGGCTGATGAAGCCGGGCAGGTTGTCGTTTTCGCTACCGAGCCCGTAACTGATCCAGGATCCCAGGCTCGGCCGCTTTCGCAGCCGGTCGCCGGTATGCAGTTGCAGGAAGGACTGGGCGTGAATACCCGTGTCGGCGTGCATGCCGTTGAGCACGCAGAGTTTGTCGGCGTGTTTGGCAGTTTCTGGTAGTAGGTCAGACACCCACAGCCCGCTCTCTCCACGCTGCTGGAAAGGAAACACCGACCCCGGATGGGCCTTGTTGCCGGTCTGAGGTTTGTAGTCAAAGGTGTCGAGTTGCGCAGGCCCACCGCTCATGCAGAGAAAGATCACCCGCTTGGCTCGCGGCGGAATGTCGGTCGCGGCAGCACCGGTCGCCTGCGTGCAGAGGGCCTGCAGTGCGAGTGAGCCAAAACCGCAGGAGGTGGTCTGCAGCAGGTGGCGGCGGGAGAAGAGCATCGAAACCTCGGAGTTTGGAGACGAAGTGGCTGGGCTTGGTCGTGGAGGGCTTGTGGTGATCCTCGGCAGGCGTGTTCAGTCGACGTAGCGAAACTCATTGGCCATCAGCAGTCCGTGACAAAGCACCCTCCAGGCCTGTTCGGGTGGCTGTCCACTCTCGGTGAGATCGGCATCGAGGTCCGCGATCAGCTGGGTCGCATCTGCGGTTTCCTGCGGTGTCGGTTGGCGACCGAAGGCGAGACGGAAGGCTTGGGCGACGCGATCCTCGTCGCTGGCCGCGAGGGCATAAACCCGTTCCGCGAGATGCTCCGCCTGCTCAATCACAAACGGGTTGTTGAACAGATGCAGGGCCTGACCGGGAATCGTGGAGACATCCCGCCTGCCCACCGGCTCGCTGAAATCCGGCAGGTCAAAGGCGGCCAGCGCTGGCGGGGGCGAGCCTCGCAGGTAGCAGAGATACACGCTGCGGTGATTGCTGGGCTCGTGCAGGTTGCCGGCAAGATTGATCAGGATGTCGCGATGGCGAACGATCGAACCCTCGCCGGGTGCGCGGTCCAACATGCCGCTGGCGGCCAGCATCGCATCCCGTAGCGACTCCGCGTCGAGCCGACGGCGCTCGTGTCGCGCGAGCAGCCGGTTCTCGGGGTCGGCGGCGATCCGTTCGGCGGTGTCGCGGCTGGTCAGGCGGTAGGTGCGGCTGGTGACGATCGCGCGGATCAGTTGCTTGACAGACCAGTCCTCGCGAATGAATCGGCCTGCGAGGTGGTCGAGCAGGGCGGGGTGGCTTGGCCGCTCGCCGTAGGTGCCAAAATCATTGGGCGTGTCCACCAGGCCGCGGCCAAAGAGATGTTGCCAGATACGGTTGACCATCACGCGGCTGACGGTGGGGCGGGCGGTGCTGGTGAGCCAGCGGGCGAGTTGCAGCCGGCCGCTCTCGCGGATGCTGATCGCAAACTCGGGCGTTGCTGGGGCGGGGAACGCTTTGAGAAAGCCACGGCGGACGGGATCGCCAAGCTTGGTGGCTTCTCCGTTGATGTTGATTCGGCTGTCGGCCGGTTCGTTGCGATCGCGGACACCCATCGCCAAGGGCGTGCCGATGGGCCACTTGGGATCAGGAATCTTTTTGGGAAGCCCCGTTGCCGACTCCAGCAGGACGACAGTTTCCACAAAGTCGTCTGGCGGCAGCACGTGTTCGGGCGTCGTGAGCACATGCAGGTCGGTGGCGGGGGCTGTGAGACCTTCGTGGCCGGCCGCCCCCCACATCGTTTCGCTGCTTTCAAAGATACCCGCCAGAGCGTAGTAGTCGTGGATGGAAACGGGATCAAACTT
>JBMTLP010000509.1:0-2844 GCA_049433245.1 Pirellulales bacterium | reverse complement strand
CGCGCTTGGCCCGTGGCTCGTGGTGCGGGAGGCTGGGAAGACCTGGAACGGTCAGCTGTGAGGCTGGAGGCACGTCCGCCTCCGCCTCGCGGCGCAACAGTGAGGCCAGGGCCAGCGACCCGATGCCTGAGGCTGAGGCTCCAAAAAGTTGCCTGCGAGTGGCCTGGGCACGCAACGGCTCTGAGGCCTGCCAAAGCGTATGCATGTCGCTGTGCATGTAAGGGCGTTCCATTGTGAAGGGCTCGGAGAGCAGTTGCTGTTCCGGAAGGGTCACTCGCGAGTGAGGGCTTCATCCAGGTTGAGGATGCCCAGGCAGACTGCGGTGAAGGCAGCATGGTCGGCGGCGTTGATTGCGGCATCGCGAGGGCTCTCACCGACTGCCAGCAAGGCTGCGGCGAGTTCCGTATCGCTGAGGTAAATCTCGGCCTGGCGTTCCAAGGCAGCGCTGAGTGTCGCCAGGTCGTCAGCAGTTGGGCTGCGACCGATCACCAGGCGGAAGGCAGCGGCGAGTTGCTTTGCCGCGTTGTCTTCCGTGAGCATCACCCGCTGGGCGAGCACGCGTGCGGCTTCGACCCAGGTGGGGTCGTTGAGGGTCGTGAGAGCATGCAGCGGTGTGCTCGTGTGGCTGGCCCGTACGGTGCAGGTTTGACGGTTGGCTGCGTCAAACATGTTTGCGGGTGACACCGTTCGCCGCCAGAAGGTGTAGAGGCTGCGGCGGTAAAGATCGCTGCCGTGCGAGGCGGGGTAGGTAAAGTCACGCTCTTTGGTGATCGCCAACGATTCCCAAATAGCATCTGGCTGGTAGGGATATACCGGGGCTCCGCCGATGGCCGGCTCGAGCAGCCCTGCTGCGGCGAGGGCCACATCGCGCAGGAGCATCGACGGCATGCGGAAGCGGCTGGCTCGGGCGTGGAGCCGGTTCTCAGGATCGGCCGCCAGCAACTCCTCGCTGACCCGGCTCGATTGGCGATACGTGGCGCTGGTCACCAGCAGACGGTGCATCTTCTTTTGGCTCCAGCCCTGCTCCCGAAACTCAACGGCCAGCCAGTCGAGCAAATCCTTGTGCCTTGGGTATTCGCTCTGAACACCCATGTCTTCGCTGGTCTTCACCAAGCCTGTGCCAAAGAACATTTGCCACATGCGATTGACCTGCACACGGGCTGTTAGGGGGTGCTCTGGCCGAAAGAGCCACTGGGCAAAGCCGAGGCGGTTGCGAGGGGCGTCCTCGGCCAGTGCTGGGAGAAAGGCAGGTGCTTCAAAGTGCAGCACCTCGCCAATAGGGGACAGGTAGGCCCCCCGATCGAGTTCGCGGGTCTCACGAGGCTGGTCATCGCTCATCACCATCACCCGGGGAATCTGGTCTTTGCGGTAGCTCTCCAGCTGCTGCCGAGTGTCGGTGAGGCTCTTCGATGCGGGGAGGTCGTTGAGCGATTCCGCTCGGACCGTCTTGTCGAAGTGGGCACGCAGTTGCGTTTCGATTGCCCCCTTTTGCTCGTCGCTGCGGTCGGTCTCCGCGATGCCCAGAAGCAAGGTAAGTTCGTCGGAGAAACCCGCGTCAGCAGCGTTGCCATCTGCCAGGATGCCCTTTTTCCAGGCGGCGAAGGCCACGCTTGCGACCGGGGTGACCTCGGCTTCGAGCGCAGAGATGCGGGCCTCGAACTCCGCAATTCGCGCGGTGTTGGCCTCAGTTGGGACCTCGATCAGCGGTGGAGCCACCCGTACCCGCGAAGAGAAGTAGGTCGGCGTCCCCGACTCCGGAACACGGTTAAAGAGATCGAGCATCCGGTAGTAGTCGACCTTGGTGGCGGGGTCGTACTTGTGGTCGTGACACTGCGCGCAGGCCATCGTGAGGCCGAGCCAGGTGGTGCTCGTGGTGTCGACCCGGTCGAAGAGATTCACGAACCGCTGCTCTTCTGCGATCGCGCCGCCTTCACCGTTGAGCAGGTGATTACGATTGAACCCGCTGGCAATCTTCTGCTCGACGGTCGCTTCAGGCAGGAGGTCACCCGCGAGCTGTTCGATGGAAAACTGATCAAAAGGCATGTCGGCGTTGAGTGCCGTCACCACCCAGTCGCGCCACATCCACTGCCAGGTATCGCCGTCCTGCTGGAAGCCGTTGGAGTCGGCGTAACGCGCGGCATCGAGCCAAGGCAGCGCCATCCGCTCTCCATAGTGCCGGCTGGCCAGCAGCCGGTCGACGAGCTGCTCGTAGGCGTCTGGAGAGGTATCGGCAAGAAAGGCCTCGACTTCTTCGGGTGTGGGGGGCAATCCCAGAAGGTCGAGCGAGAGTCGGCGGATGAGGGTGGTCCGATCGGCCTCCGGCGATGGCTGCAATCCAACCTGCTCCATCGCACGGAGCACAAAATGATCGATTGGCGTCCGCGGCCAGTCGGCACGTTTCACCGACGGCAGCTGCGGGCGAAGCGGGGGCACAAAGGCCCAATGGTCTGCATACTGCCCCCCTTCAGCGATCCACTGCTCGAGTGTTGCCTTCTGCTCTGGCGAGAGGGTGCGGTTGGCGTCGGGGGGTGGCATCACCACCTCGGCATCGCTGGAGTGGATGCGCTCGAGGATCGTGCTCGCGCCCGGTTCGCCAGGCACCACCGCCCCCGCCGCAACCGCGGCCTCGCCAACATCGAGACGCAGATCGGCCTCCCGTTTCGCGGCGTCCTGACCGTGGCAGGAGAAACAGTTCTCCGCGAGGATCGGGCGAATGTCGCGATTGAAATCGATCGGTCGGACGTCGTCACTGGCCGTGGCGGTGGCCGGGCACCAGAGCAGTGCCGATTCGGCCACCAGCATGAGCAGCGTCGACTCCGGCAGGTGGAAGTTGGTGAACAGCAC
>JBMTLP010000508.1:0-2850 GCA_049433245.1 Pirellulales bacterium | reverse complement strand
TGGTTTCTCAGGGCAACGACCGTACGGTCGGCCTGCAGCTCTCCTTCGATAACCTCAGCAACACGCTCTACGGCACGAACTACAACTCTGGCGACTGGTACAGGATCGACACCACAACGGGTGCTCTGACCCAAATCGCTGGCTTCAACACGATCGTCGCTGGTGGCAAGGGCTTCCGCGACCTGGGTGGTGCGGCTGCTGTGCCAGAGCCGAGCACGATCGGCCTGGCCGCTGTCGGCCTTGTCGGTGGCTTGGGCTACACCGGTATCCGTCGCCGTCGCCGCAAGGCTGAACTGGCTGACGCAAACCTCGCCGCCTAAGGCGAGGGGGGCTTCGGCCCTGTGACTCGCTCGACCTGTGGTGGTGTCGGGCGAGTCACGGGGCCCAGGCCAGACCTGAGTGCCCGGCGGCTCGGGCAGGGGTGACCTGTGGTGGTGTCGCCCCTGCCCCAGCCGCTGACGCACGGCAAACTTTCGGCCCCCTGATCGAGTCAGCCTGTGGTGGTGCTGGCTCGATCAGGGGGCCGAGGCAATTTCCTGCAGAAAGGTGGTCCTGATGACGCCCGTCGACGCTGACAGTCGGCCCGAAATCCGCCTCGCGTTCGTTGATTTCTGGGGAACGTTCGATCCGCGGAACAACTACTTCACCCGGCTATTGGAACCGCATTTCCGTCTCGTGCAGACAGACGACCCTGATTACATCATCTACTCCTGCACCTACGATCGAAAGGCGCCAGGGCCTCGCAACCCGGAAGGTGGCGTCCGCAAGAAGCACCTCCTGCACAACTGTGTGCGGATTTTCTACACCGGCGAAAACATGCGTCCGGAGTGGAGTGCCTGCGACTGGGCGTTCACGTTTGACTTCGACCCCCATCCGCGCCACTACCGCCTGCCGCTGTGGGCGATGTACACCGATCCGGCAACGCTTGTGAAGTCTACCGAGCAGATGGCGGCTCCTCCGCCGGAGCAGCCGGAGTTCTGCAGCTTTGTGGTGTCGAACCGACTGTGTAAGACGCGGAATCGGTTCTTTGAAAAGCTGTCGAAGTACAAGAAGGTCAACGCTGGCGGAAAGCTTTTCAACAACGTGGGCGGCCCTGTTCAAGACAAGCATGCCTTCCTCGCTCGCCACCGTTTCACGATCGCATTCGAAAACAGCTCGCAGCCCGGCTACACGACCGAGAAGTTGGTCGAAGCGATGCTCGCGGGCACCACGCCCATTTACTGGGGGGATCCGCTGGTGGGGTGTGACTTCGATACGCGGAGTTTTCTCTCGGCCCACGACTCGCCGACACTCGACGACCTGGTGGAGCGAGTGGTGGCTGTGGATCGTGATCCAGACCTTCGCCGTCAACTCTTTCGTTATCCGTGGTACCGCGACAACCGCGTCCCGGCATGCGTCGATCCGGCAAAAGTGCTTGCCCAATTTGCGAAAATCTTCAACACGCCGATCCTGCCAGTGGCTCGACGGAGATACATGGTCAGGCTGATGGTCCTCGATCGGATCCCGGCTGTCGCTCGAAGCCTGCGTCGTCGTCTCGTCGGGAACTACCGGAAAATGACGACCCACGACCGCGTCTGATTCGACCTTCCTCAGGCACCCTCCTGGCGTGGTAGAATCACAAACCCCTTTCAACACCCACACTCAGGCAGGTGCCAGGAGCGATTCATGCGGCTGTCCCGGACCCCCGTCACCTTTTGTCTCGCCACACTCGCAGGAATCCTGTTGGTTCCGGTGGCGGTTGCTGATGAGCAGCAGGATCGGGCTGCGATTGAGTCAGCAACGAAGGCGTATCAGGAAGCGCTCGCCAAGGGAGACGGCGAAGCACTCGCCGGGTTTTGGACGGAAGACGGTGACATCATCGACGCCGATGGCAACGTGCTCAACGGCCGGGAGGCCGTGGCGGGGACGGTCGCTCCCGATGAAGGGGAACTCCGACCCACGATGAACATCCATGAAACACGGCTGCGCTTTGTTGCACCGAGTGTGGCGCTTGAGGATGGAACGGTGGAAGTGCTGTTTCCCGGCGCTGCCGCACCGATGACGGGCCGATTCTCGGCGGTGTGGGTGAAGCAGGGAGAGAAATGGCTGCTCTCGGCTCTTCGAGAAGACGCCCTCGGGGAGCCCTCCGGCCCCGAACAACTTGCAGATTTGGACTGGATGACGGGCGAGTGGGCGGTCACGAACAACGCGGCTATCGGTACGGCAGAGGAAGAGATCCAGCCAGAGATCACGATCTCGGGGCGTTGGAACTCCGAGAAGACCTTCCTCATACGGGATATGCGTATCCGTCGTGATGGCCGGGTCGTGGTGCACGTCACTCAGCGGATTGGCTGGGACCCGCTCCACAAAGAACTTCGCAGCTGGCTGTTTTCATCCGACGGCACTCACGGCGAGGCGGTCTGGGGGCGCGATGGTGAGACCTGGCTGGCGAAGTCAACGGTCACCTCGCCCGACGGCACGCAGCAGTCCTCGCTCAACATCTTCACCTTCGACGGAAAAGACACCTGTCATTGGAAGGCCTACCCTACGCACCTCGATGGTCATGGTCTCCCGCCGCTCGATATGACGCTCACGCGAACACAGCAGGAAGTTTCCGACGGCCCGGAGGCTGAGTAGTGTGAAGACGGTTTGCCAGGCAGCGTGTTTCGCCGCACTCTTCGTCGGCGGATGCTTGAGCATTTCCGCGTGCCGTGCCGAATCATTGGAGGGGGGTGACCTCTTCTTTGAGGAGAAGGTCGAGCCCATCCTGCGGACCCGATGCTTCGGCTGTCATTCGCATCAAGCTGGATTGATGGAAGGGGATCTGGCCCTCGACTGGCGGTCGGGATGGGCGATGGGGGGATCGCAGGG
>JBMTLP010000507.1:0-2851 GCA_049433245.1 Pirellulales bacterium | reverse complement strand
GCCTGCAAAGCCCCAATCGCGCTGGGCGTCGAGGTTGCCGAGATAGAGTTTGTCTTGCATGCCAAGCTTGATGCGTGCGGCTGCTCGGGTGATCTTCCTCGTCACAAACGTTTCACCACGCCGCGGGCTTTCGTGGTTAAACAGAATGCCGCATGAGCCATGAATGCCGTAGCTCTCGCGGTAGTTGACGGTGATCCAGTGGCCGTAGAGTTTGGCCACGCCGTAGGGGCTGCGAGGATAGAAGGGTGTTGTTTCGCTCTGCGGTGTCTCGACCACCTTTCCATACATCTCCGAACTCGACGCCTGGTAGAAGCGAATCTCCTCGCCACTCGCATCCTGCATGTCACGGATTGCCTCAAGCAGACGCAGCGTCCCCACCGCTGTCACCTCGGCGGTGTACGCAGGCTGGTCGATACTCACCCGGACATGGCTCTGTGCAGCCAGGTTGTAGACCTCCGTGGGACGAATCTCTCGGATCAATCGCGCCAGACCGTTGCCGTCGGCCATGTCGCCATGATGCAAGATCAGCGGATGGTCGGTTTCGTGGACGTCGCGATAGAGGTGCTCGATCCGCTGGGTGCCAAACGTGCTCGACCGGCGCACGAGGCCATGCACCTCATAGCCCTTCGCGAGCAGCAGTTCCGCAAGATACGACCCATCCTGGCCAGTGATTCCAGTCACCAGCGCCCGCTTCGACGACACAGCCACGGCAATCCCTCTCAGTGATCCACCGCGGGCAGTTCTCTCTCAGGCATTCGTTGCCACACCACCCGCAGCCCCTCACTTTACCCCGCCCCCCATCCTGCGGGAAACAGGAAAACGAGACCCCGCCCCAGCAGGCCCTTCATGCCTGCCGTTGCTGATACCCCGATCTCCAAGGGCTCAAGACCGCGACTGAGAAGCAGCCGCGGAGTCAGGCACCGGCAGCCATCGTGGGCTCGGCCGCGTCCGCATTCGTGGCGGTCGCAGGGCTCGGGACCCCCGCATCCTCGGGCGTGCCTGCCGCAGCAGCCACCACCGCCTGATCGAAGATCGGCAGGAGTGTGGCGAGGAACTCGACACAGGCCGCCATCGCACTGCCGTCCTGATCGTTCGTCTCATCGACGATCGCGTAGAGCTTATTGACGGCCGGCTTCCCTGCGAGCTCAATCCGTGCGATCTGTGGTGCCACCCACGTGCCATCGACGCCGTATGTCCAGAAGATGCGGAGCGTCTGCCCCTGCTTACGGAAGGTGCCCGTAAACGTTTCTGCGGTGCGACCGTCGGAGAGAGGAACCGACTGGCGGTGCTCCTGCTCCGCAATCTCAAAACCGGCCCCTGGATAGCAACGGTCGGGGGTATGGCCCGACGCATGATGCGGCGTCGCACAGACCACGAACGTGGAAACCTGCTTCCCGGTCAGCTTGTTGCGATAGAGCCGCGAAATGTGCCCCACGGCACCCGCGACTTCCATCTGCCGCGGGTCGGTTTCGAGTTCCTGCTCGGCCTCCCAGTCACCGAAGGATTTGGGAAAGTTTTGTTCGAGCGAGGCGGCGGTTTTCCGCAACTCCTCAACCATATCCCCGCTCGTCCAGCGGTCGGTCAGCACTCCCTGCACGACGGTCACAGCCACCAGGAGCAGCACGGCAGCCGCGACAGGAAGCATTCCCATACCGGAGGATTTCATCTGCAAACTCCCAACTTGCACCTGCCTGACGATGCCACGAGGCCCGCATCACCGACTCAGGCCATCAAGGCACGACATCGGCACTCGCAAGACACACGGATGGTCTTACGTGGGCAGCGGCGACATGTAGAGCCGCTTCGGACGGGCGTCAGCCACGCCGTTGACCACCGTGCCCTGCACCCGGACGCCCACCGATCGCAGCCGGTCGATCGCAGCAGCGACCTTCGGCACGCGGCTGACATCCTTGAGAGCAGTCACCAACGCGACATCGCTGTTTTGCCCGAGCAGCAACGAATCGGCGAAGGCGAGCACCGGTCCTGCATCGATCACCACATGATCAAAGGAGTCACGGAAGCCCTCGAGCAATTTGGCCAGGTCTGGACGAGACAACGCTGAGATCGCCGCGTAGTCGCACTGCCCAGCCGTCACAGCAAACAGGCCTTCGATCGTCGTCGGCTGCACCGCTTCATCGGCAGTCAGTTCACCACGCAGCAATTCGGCGAATCCCACGCCGAGATCGATGTCGAGCGCCAAGTGGACGTTGGGGTGCCGCAGATCGCCATCGAGCAGGAGCGTTCGCTTGTCGGCTCGCGCGAAACTCGCCGCCAGCTGCGAAGCCACCGTTGTTTTGCCTTCGTGCTCCACGGCACTCGTCACGAGAATGACCCGCGGAGCTTCGCGGCCGCCCTGCGTCACCAGCGTACGGAGACTGTCGACACATTCCGTGATCAGGCCCTGGTGGTGGCGACCGCGACCAATCCGTGGCAGCGTGCCGAGCACCCGCACACCAAGACGCTTCGGCACATCTTCAGATGAGTCGAGCCGATTGCGGAGATACTCAAGCGCCACCACCGAGCCACCGCCCACGACCAAGCCAGCGACCGCTGCCAGGCCCGTGAGCATGAAACGGAAGATCTGGTCGCTCGCTCCCGGAACGTTTGCCGCCTCGAGCAGCGTCACGCGATTGGGCATCGCGAGATCAATCGCCGAACTCTCGAGCTGCTTACCGATGTCGTCGGTCACCGACTGCAGGTGAGAAATCTCGCTTCGCCTGGCCTCAAGATCCGCATTGGCCTGACCGAGCAGCGTGGCTTCATCGGCCGCCTTCTTGAACTCGTCAGAGGTCTTTTCGAGGTCCTCTGCGAGCATATTGCGGCGCATGGTGAGCATGGCGGGACTGTTTGG
>JBMTLP010000506.1:0-2852 GCA_049433245.1 Pirellulales bacterium | reverse complement strand
CCACAAACCTCGCCTCCGGCCTTGGGTTCGCCTTCGGCCTCGCTTTCGACTCTGGGGGCAACATCCTCGTTGCGGATTATGTGAACCAAACCATTGCGAGCTACAACTCATCGGGCACGCAGCTCTACAGTTTCAGCACTGGGGCGGGTTCGTCCAATCGCCCTCGGTATGTTGCGTTCGACCGGCCAGGGTCCGGATTCAACCAGATCGCTGCCGTACCGGAGCCGGGAACGATGACGTTTGGTGTTGCCGTCTCCATCGCTGTTGCAGGTTCTGTTGGCCTCCGCCGGATTCGAAGGATGGGGCGAGGATCAACTCGGGCTGCGGGTCGCTAACCCTCGTTCCGAGTGGCCTGTCGGATGGCTGGCGGCCGCTCGGGAACAATCACCGAACACCCGCCGCCGTGAGCATGGCGGCGGCGGTAGTGCGGGTTTCGACGCACAACTTGGCGAAGATGTTTTCCAGATGCTTACGAACGGTCAGTGCGCTGATACCGAGTTCTGCTGCGATCTCGGTGTTCCGATTGCCCTGCCGCACGAGGCGAAGCACCTGAAGTTCGCGGGGTGTGAGGCGGTCGATGCGGTCGATGCGGTCGTCCCGGGTTGCGACGAAGCCGCTGCGGGCGGCCAGGAGCGAGGCGAGCACCTTGGCATACCGGTCGGCAGGTGGCACGATCGCAGGGTCGAGGTAGCCCGATTTGCTACCGGCGTTGAGCACGACGAGCGTGCCAGGAGCGGTCACGAGAAACGCCGACACCATGTCTTGAATGCCGTGCGCCGCGTCAACAATTCTGTAGTGCGGTCGCTTGTGCCAGACCTCGTCTGCTTCGATCGCGCTGCGGAGATAAGCCCCGGGGCCGTGCTGCAGGAAGGCGATCACCGCAGGGTGCGTGCCGGCGGGATCCTCGGCAGCCCAGAGCTGGGCAAACAGCTTCACGAGCCAGTGCTCACTGTTGAGCCGGCCGGCCTGCGGACTCCAGAAATCGACCACTCCCGTGGCCTCGGTGCGCCGCATCATCGAGTGGTAGTCGGCAGGGACGGTCACCTGCCAGCCCCGCAGGGCAGCCAGCGCTACGTCATCGTCGCTGCCGGCAGTGAGGACGGTCGCCAGTTCGTCGATTAGAGGAGGCTGGATATGGATACCCACGTTAGAGGGTGAAGCGTGTCGCTAGGACGGATGACCTTATCCATAAACCGTCTGGCCGCCATACGACGTTTGTCAGATAACGAGACATGGTCTCGGAAAGATCAGCGAGGCAGTTGCAAGATGCGTTATTTGACGCGTGGGAGTTACGGGAGGTCGATCGGCGGGCGATCGAGGAGTCTGGCGGCTTTGTCGTGACCTGGCGTCAGGATGGGCCAAAGGGTGCGGGAGGTCGATCGCGGGCAGCACGTCGGACGACGCCGCCTCTCCGAATCGGGCGGCCGTTCGGCTCGCGGCCGGCACCCCGGCTGTTCATGGCGGGCTCGGGCTGGGCCTCACGCTCAAGGCGGGCTTCGACGCGATGCATCTTGATGTCGACATCAACGCCCGCGAAATCACGACCGCGTCGAACCGAGAACTCTACCAGCCCAGACGCATGCAGCTGCCAAAGCCGCACCCCGGCCGGGAAGATGTCTCGTCGTCTGGTAAGCCGACAACGACCCGGGTTACGTTGAGCAAGTGCATCAGGCCGGCTTCGCTATGACCACCAAACGAACTGGGGCCTACCCAAGCGGCAAGTTTTTCAACTTCCTATTCCTCGAGCTGACCCTAAGGCAGCTCGCCGCAGTCGGCAATCTCGATCTTCACGCGAGTGCGGCCGGAGTCTGAGCCGTACGACTCGATCTTCGACACCACATCCATTCCCTCCACGACCTGGCCGAAGACAACATGCTTGCCATCCAGCCAAGCCGTCTTGACCGTACAGAGGAAGAACTGCGAACCGTTGGTATTGGGCCCGGCATTGGCCATGCTCAGCACGCCAGGGCCCGTGTGCTTGAGCGTGAAGTTTTCGTCGGCAAACTTCGCTCCATAGATCGACTTGCCGCCCGTGCCATTGTGATTGGTGAAGTCGCCACCCTGGCACATGAACTGAGGGATCACGCGATGGAAGGAGCTCCCCTTGTAGCCGAAACCCTTTTCGCCGGTGCATAGGGCACGGAAGTTTTCAGCCGTCTGCGGGACCACGTCTGACCGCAGCTCCATCACAATGCGTCCGAGAGGCTTACCGTCGGCAGTGATGTCAAAGAAACAGCGGGGCAGCATGGTTTTTTCCTGTGCGAACGAAGGAGTGGCGAACGAGAGACACGCCGTGAGCAGGGTCAGGGCGAAGCAAAGCGTCGTCTTCATACAATCCGGCCTTTGGGAGAGGGGGCTGGCCGCGGGAAGAACTCGCCGGCCGACGCAGGGTGCGTCCGTGAAAGGATACCGTCAGAGTCGGTTTTGCTGCAAGAACGTTGAGCCCACCAGTCGTCGGGAACCGTTCAAAAACCCGGTGATCAAGGAACGAGCGGGGTGCGTGGCGAAGCGGCCTTCGACCGTCGGGGTTACGTACTCGAACGCGCTGCAGTTCTGCGTCCGGCAGAAGGATTGCTCAACCAGTGGCACGTCCTCAACCACCTCCGAGCGGGTGAGCGGCTCGTGAGTCGGGCGCTCCTGTCTCCCGGCCCGAGGGAGTGCCTGGCGATCGAGTCGGCCTGTTCGTTGCCCGGGAGAACGAGCAGTTGCTCGCGTGGACGTGTGTTCGCACGCTATCCATCAAAAAGGCGAGCCGGTGGGAAAACGGTGGCGTGGAGAGCTGCAACGGCAGGATTCGGGACGAGCTGCTCGACAGAGACTTGCTCCTGAGCCTGCCTGACGCTCGGCTCGTT
>JBMTLP010000505.1:0-2872 GCA_049433245.1 Pirellulales bacterium | reverse complement strand
CAGGCGCAATCGGCAGGCTTCTTCGCTGCTGCAAACGCAACGGAGGCAGTCGCCACGAGTGCGACAGCAGCAAGCGCGATGAGAGAACGGAAACGCATAAGTGGCGACTCCTTGGAGTGAACGCGTGTGGGGAAAGAAAACGCCTCGCAGGACGCCCCACGAGCATCATTATGGTAGGCAACCGACGAAGCCCTTCGCAAGCGAAAGTTCACCGCTGACGTGGCTCTGGGAGCCCCAGCGCCAGAACCACGCCACCGCTGATCACCAGGGCTCCAGCGATAAAAACCGGTCGAAAACCGAGGAGATCCACCAAAAAGCCCACGGCAGGTGAAACCACGAAGGGCACCGCGAGGGCCACGCCGACCAGGCTCACATATTTTGGCTGATCTGCGAGCGTTGGCGCCAATTCGAGCGCCGCGTTGCTGAACGTCCGCATCAGAATCGGATTGATGCCCAGCGGCACGTACACCATCCAGAAAAGATTCCCCGCCGTGGTGTGCGGCAGGAGAGAGAGGCCCACGACCAGCAGGGGCGTGATCGCCGTACAGGCCAACAGCACCACGAGCACGATCTTTGTGCCCCGGCTGTCGGTGGCCGGCCCTGCCACGACGCTCGCGAGTCCGGTAGCGACATTTTGCACCACGACCCAACTCAACAGGTTTGGGAGCTGCGTCCCGAGCCGATCCCGGGCGAAGGCCTGGTAGTGCGGAAAGAGAAACAGGGCCACCGAAAAAAAACCCGCCACAAAGCACAGCCGCATGAGGTCGCGGTCTGCAGCCAGCACCGCCCGCCAATATCGACACGCTTCAACCAACGAACGGCGAGCAGTGTCGCTTTTCTCAGCCGCCGCCGCAGGTTCGTCGATCAACAAGGGAACAGCGGCCGCCAAGGCAAAGAACATCGCCGTGGTCACAAAAATCTTGTCAAACGCCGATTCCCCTTCGTCGAGCCAAGGGCCCAGGAAGATCATCGCAGCCGCAATCGCGGTCACGCTGCCGATGGTCGTGCTCAACAGCATCAGCCTGCCACGGCTGGCCACCGGCACGAGCTTTCCCTGCAACGTTGCCATCACCAACAGGTTGAGCCCGTTGCTCACCGCAAAGCAGGCGTAGAGCACGAGATAGATTACCGCAAGCAACAACGGTGACCGCTGAGCGAGCCATGGCCAGACCATCGCCAGCACGGCAAAGCACGCTGCAATCGCAGCTGTCGTCATCATCAACGACCGCTTTTTGAACGGCATCGCCGAGAGCCGATTCGCATAGCCCAGCGGCGGCAGGCTCTGACCGAATCGCGCGAGCACCGGCAGCATGCCGCGGAGGAATCCCGCCTCGGTCACGGCATCGAGCACCGCAGGGATGATGATCGTCTCAGTTTTGAAGATCCACCCAGTGCGAGCGATCACCTGGTAGAGGGCGATCGCCAGCATGTTCCGCCGAGTGCGTCGCGGACAGTCGTCCACCAACTCGTTTGCCGCACTGGGCGACTGACTTGCCGGTGTTTGCTTCACCCCTTCCGGGCCTCGATCTGCAGTTCGAGATAACTCCGGCGCTCCGCAGTCCCGCAGTCGAGTTCACGCGCCAGCGATTCGATGCAGGCCGTGGCGACAGGAATCTCTCCTTGTCGTGCCAAGATTTCCAGCTCGATGAAGTTGCCCACGCCCTCAACATGGTCAACAGCCGCGTCAACCTCAGCCCCCTGCCAGAGAATGCGGGCCGCATGCCGACGCTTCATCACCTCGGCACATACGCGAAAGCCGAGCGCAGCGAGCAGTTCCGTCCACTCCTCGACCGTCCGCCTGCCGGTAGGCAAGGGAAGCAGGATCTCCTGGCGTGTCTTGGCGGCCGAATCGATGCGGGGACCTTTCCAGGTCAACTCCACCTCATCGCCAACTCGCCGCAACCGCAAGGCTTCGTCGGTCCGAGCAAAGTCTCGACAGCGATGCATAAAATACCGGTCGATCTGCTCCACTGGTGCTCGAAAGCGGGCAGCAAGCTGAAACAGACGCTGCTCCATGGCCGCAACATCGGCCACGGGAAACTTCATCTCGACTTCGTACAATTGGGTGTGTCCTTCCGGGCTCACCGGATCCTGCCGAGAGCACCATCGATCAGGGGCAAAACATCCACTTTTTCGGCGACTGCGATGATACACCATCCCCCTCCAAGCCACTCCCGCACCGCTGCATTCGCATGCCTGACGCTGGTGGCGGCGAGCCTGACACTGCCTGGCTGCGACTCGCCGCAAGGCCATCCCTCGGTCGGTCTGCCCATTGGTCGCATGCCGCTGGTGTCGCTCGGCGATCCTGCCGCCCCGCCACCGGAGTTCGCCGGGAAGATCACGCTGCTGAACTTCTGGGGAACCTGGTGTCCACCATGCCGTCGCGAACTTCCTGGTTTGGCTCGGCTCGCTGCCCGGCTCGCCGACGAGCCCACCTTCCAGTTGCTGGCGGTATCGTGTGGGCCAGGCGGAGCGGACGACCTGGATGAGCTGCGTCGGGAAACAGAGGCGTTCTTGGCCAAACAAAAAATCGACCTGCGGGCTTGGGCAGATCCCGACGGTTTTGCCCGCATGCTCGCCGCAGAAACACTCGGGTTCGATGCTTTTCCCACAACCTATCTGATCGGCCCAGACGGCCTGGTTCGCGCGGCCTGGGTGGGGTACCGCCCGCGCGACGAAGCTGACATCGCCCGAGCGATCCTGGAACTGCTCTAACCTCCCGTCGAAAAAGCGATCCGTGGCCTTTTTCCACTTGGGCGACACCCCAAAAAGCCGAGGTTCTCGGGGTTCGCCGAGCGCCGCATCCTGCGGCAGCAGGCTTTTTGCAAAGCCTGCCAACCTCCTGCCGCGAGCCTAAGAAGTTGGCGTGGCG
>JBMTLP010000504.1:0-2877 GCA_049433245.1 Pirellulales bacterium | reverse complement strand
GTCGTTCCGTCTCTCCTGATTTTCGCAATGGCTGCGACCGTCACACTGGCCGGATCTCCTCCATGCCCAGCCGATGCCCCAGCATGCTGCAAGCCGGTGCGGCTGATGGTAGTTGAGGCGCCGCAGTGTGCCGGCGAGGCTAAGAGTTGCGCCGGTGACGCCGGCGATTGTGCTGGACGCACGACGTTTGCCGAGCGTCGGGCTGCCCGCGTAAGCGGTCGCTGTGCTGCCAGGTCTTCAATCCGGGCCGCTCGGGCTTCGGCTGCTTCGTGCAGCGGTGCCAAGGTTGTGCAGGTTGTCGAAGTTGCTGACTGCTGCAAGGAGGGCTGCCCGTCGTGCAAATAATGGAGCCAAAGACGCTCCTGTTGTTTGCAGCCGCGGCTGCCGTGTTGTTTTTCCCCCAACTAAAGGCTGCATTTGAGCGGATGCAGTCGGGGAAGGCTGAGCCAGCCCGGGAGGTGCTTACCCCCCGGGCTCAGGCTCACGCTAAAAGGACCGAGTTGGTTATGGCTGTCCTCGACTTAGGGGAACGCCTTACAGCAGCAGGCGAAACGGAAGCCGCCGGGCACCTTGCCACGGCGGCCCGCGGGATGATCGAGGTTCCACCGACGAGGGGAGCCTGATGAACCAGCAAACATTCCGTATCGCAGTCGCCGCCGCCGTTGTCTGGTACGCGTTGGGAACCCCCGGCCTCAACACCCCAGGCATCGGCCCGGCGGCCCCCTACTCTGGCCCGATGTCTGCCGTTCACCAAGCGGCATCTTCGGCTGCCAGTGCTGACCGCTCGGCGTTGTCTCAAGCGTTTGAAGCTGGAGCGGACATGCTTGCTGCGGACTCTCGCGACCTGGTTGGCACGACCGACAAAGCGCAGGACTACGTGCTTGCCATCTTGACGTGGGGCTACAACGGCATCGGAAAGCCTGCACAGAAGTACCCGCAACTCGCCGACGCGATAGAAGCCGAGTTGACGAAGATCTACGGCACAGAGCAGAAAGCCCTGACGCCAAGCGAGAAGGCGGCGATTGTTTCAGCCCTTCGCGAACTATCAAAGGCGGTGCTTTGATGGCAAGGTTGAAGACATTCAGAGAAAGGCTTGCCAAGGGCGAGTTGCCGCCGGCTATCGAAGTTTCCGACCCCGCGGAAGCCTACGATTCCGGGCTTGAGGGTGCGATCTATGACCCGGAAGGCGAAGAGGAACTGCTGGCAGGTTTACAGTCTGAAGGCAAGCCGGTGCCGATCACCGATGCCGCGGGTGAGTTCGGCTGGGAGTCCGGGGCCGCCGACGGTTTGTACCTGCCGTTTCAAGAAATCTACCGGCAAGCGCCGGGCATGCAGGACATCTTCGGAGCGGCATTTCCGCAACAGACAGGGGATTGTGTCAGTCACTCTCTCAGGCATTGCCTGACGATTTCGCTAGCCGCTGCCGCATCTAACGGGAACGCCGGCTGGCCAAAGTTGCCACCGGAGACGGTGCGAGTCGGCGGGTTCCATCCGTCGCCAAACTGGTGGTACAGAGGGCATTCGGGCTCAGGCGATAGTTGCCCCCGCAGCCTGAAGAATGCGAAAGATCACGTAGGGATGGTCGTTGCGACAAACTACCCGGCACCGCTGAACCTCGACTTGTCGCGGTACTCTTCAAGCATTGCCACGAAGTGGGGCCGCTCTCCGCCACCGTCGGATGTCGAGCAGCAACTAGGCGGGCACAAGGTGAAAGCCTACGCGTCTGTGTCTAGTTGGGATGAAGTTGTTGCGGCCCTGAAGAACGGCTACGGGATCCATACCTGCGGCGGCGAATCGTGGAGCAAGACGCGGGACGCCCGCGGCGTGTCGCAGCGCACGCGGGGCGGCTGGAGCCACTCGCTCTGTTACGCCGGCGTGGACGTTGCCAACAAACTTGTTTTGATCATGAACAGTTGGGGCAGGTGGAACTCAGGCCCTCGCGAAATCCGGGGCGATGCGAAAAATGGCTTGATCCCTCACGGCAGTTTCTGGAGCAGTTGGGACGACTGCAAACACCGCTCGGCCTATGCCGTCAGTGCCATTGACTCCTGGCCCGCTCAGAAACTGAAGCCCTGGAATCTGAGGGGCACAATATGAGAACCGTCTCCACCTGTTTGCTTCTAGCGGCTTCGCTCCCTGCTGGTTGCGTGAACGGTGTGCAGCCCGGCCCCAGCGTGAACCTTTACGATCTCGTGGCGCATGTAGCCTTCCATGTCGTCACGAGCGAAGGGGTTCAGCCAGACCGACCTCTCACGGCTGGCTGCTGGGGCTGTGGCGACCCGCCAACCGGGCGAGTCGGAGACGGCACAACGGAGTTTCCGTGCCCGAATCCGCAGTGCCCAGCACTGGCGAAAGACGGCCCGCCTTTGGAACTGGAACCAGACCCGGCGTCACCGCCGGCCCCAGGCAACGAAGCGAAACTGACCGATCTCGACACGGGCTCGCGGTGGGATTGGCAGGGCACGCTCAACCCGCCGGACGCGGTTAAGCGACGTCACTTGATGGAGGATCACGGCGTCGACGCCTCGGGAATGAGTTCGACGGAAATGGTGGCGTTGCACAACCTGCTCCACAATGCAGAACTGCGACCGGCTGCGTCTGGGAGCGGAGACTGCCCGTCGGGGACTTGCCCTACGTCATCTAACAGGGGAACGACAAGCGTTCGCCGAGGGTTGTTTGGGCGATTTCGTTAACAAGGAGCAGAGATGCGTTCAAGCAAGGACACAATCACCGCACACGCTGCCGTGAACTACCATCGTCGCTGGGAGGGCTACCACTTCAGCGACCCGCAGGTGCGGATCATCGAGCTGTGGGATTACAAGGGTGATGGCGGTGCGCCAAAGAACGTGGACATCAGCGGCGAGAACATCGACCCGC
>JBMTLP010000503.1:0-2882 GCA_049433245.1 Pirellulales bacterium | reverse complement strand
CGGCCCGCGTGATCCAGGGTTCATGCAACCGGTCCTGCTCGAGGGCCATCGCCAGAAACTCAAATGTGTGCCCGGTGGAGCCAATGCGGGCGAACACGTCGGGGGAAGTTGAGGGGCGTTCGAAGAAGTTGGTGGAAAAGGTTCCGTCGGGCTGTTGGTAGAGGCGGGCCCGCTCGATGGCTTCCTGAATGCGTGCTTCAGCGTCGGCCCAGCCACCAGTCAGTTGGCTTGCGTCTTGACCTGTCATCGCGAGGTAGCGGTTCATCGCAACCGTGAGCCCGTAGAGGCGATGAGATCCCCCGCAGGCACTTTCGGCGAGATCGGCGGCCGCCTCCATGGCCACGATTTTTTCCAGTGTCCACTCAGTGCCATCGCCAGCCGTCCAGGTGGCATTGATGGGGAGGTAGGTCGACATCGCCATCAGCGTCCAGGTGGCCTCCTGTCCGGCTTTGATGTCGTGTTTTGCTTGGTTCAGTAGGTCGGAGACCCGGTGCGACTTCCCACCTGCGGAAATGCTCGTGTCCAGCGGCATCCCATCCACCGCGCACTGCGAGAGGTATCCCAGCCACTGGTCTGGATGGCCTTGGCCTGTCTTACTCCCTGGATCGAGAACGGCCATCACGCCAAACGCCGTTGGCCGCAGTGTCCAGCCAGTCAGACTGCCACCGGAGAGCAGGTAGTCTAAAGCGGGAGAACTCGCGCCGTCGTGTTCAATGGGGAAATCACTTCCGAACGCGAGAATGCCGTGGACTACCTGCCAGGCAGCGTGATCGGTGGTGTTGAGCCGCCTGCCATCTCTGGCATGGGTGAGCACCGTGTCGATCCGCTCGCAGAGGCTCTCTGTGTCGACCAGCGCGACGGCGGCTTCGCTCGCAGGTGACGGCGGCGTCGATGGTCTGCAACCAGGCACCACCGCCAACGTGATCGCGATGCAACCGCTGCCCAGCACGGAAAAAAGAGGTGAAAATGCGGCGGGGAACCGGAAGCGAACCATGGTTGTGCCAGTGACGTAGGAAGGAGTTGGCTCAAAGAGGCCGATGGGATTCGTCGACGGTCGATCGGCGGGCCTCCTGCTAGAATGGCTTGGGATTTCATGGTCGTCCAACGCCGCGATGAGGTGTGACGAATATGACGACTGTGAGTGTGACGATTGACGAGCCAAAAGCGGATCGGAAAGACGGCACCACGCGGATAACAACAAGGAAGCGGCCAGATGTTTTTTGACCCCCTCTATTTCGTGTATGTGGCTCCGGCTCTCGTGTTGGCGATGTGGGCGCAGTGGCGGGTGCATGCCACGTACGCGGCTGCGTCTCGAGAGCCTGCCCCGCTGACAGGTGCCGCGGCAGCCAGGCACATTTTGGACTCGGCTGGCGCTGTCGACGTCGCCATCGAACAGGTGCCTGGCAGACTGTCTGATCACTACGACCCACAGGCGAAAGTGTTGCGGCTGTCGCCGGAAGTCTATGGCCAGCGATCCCTGGCTGCCGTTGGGATTGCTGCTCACGAAGCGGGGCATGCCCTGCAAGATGCCCAAGGCTACGCCCTGATGTCGGTGCGAAACGCGGCGGTCGGCGTGGCGAACATCGGCAGTGGTTTTGGCGTGATCCTGCTGCTCGTGGGGCTCGGAATTGGGCTGTCACAACTGGCCTGGCTCGGCATCCTGCTCTTTGGTGGTACGGTGTTTTTTCAGTTGGTGAACCTGCCTGTTGAGTTTGATGCAAGCAACCGAGCGAAGGCACAGTTGGTGAGCCTTGGGATCGTTCCTCAGTCGGAGATGCGGGCTGTCAACAACGTGCTCAACGCGGCGGCGTGGACCTACGTTGCCGCCACGCTGCAGAGCATCCTCACGCTCCTCTACTACGCCAGTTATCTGACGGGCAATGATTCCGACTGAGCCAGCCTCGGCCGTGGGGTGATGCTGTGCCGTCTTTCGGGAGTCAGTGGTTGAGTGAGTAGAGCAACAGGTTGAGGGCGATCCGTTGAGCGTCTTCGCTCGAGTATCCCGTGCATTGCAGGGAGTTCTGCTTCTCTAGGGCACAGGAAAGATCGTAGGGAGAGAAGATCACGGCCCAGCGGTCGCCGATGCGGATGCCCTCAAGCTTGGGAGTGATCACCTGCTCGCGGGCATCAAGGCGACCGTTGCCAGCTAGAGGTTGGCGGAGCGTGACACGGCGGATGTCGAAGCCGCCGTAGGCAGCCGTGAAGAGGGGATCGTCGGAAGGGATCTCCTCAAGCGTGCTGTTGGGAAGCATGGCCTCAATCTCGGCGTGAAACGCGTCGGTGAACTCGCCAGAGCCGCAGATGCTGTCGGCCAGCAGCAGGCCACCCCGTTCGAGAAACTTTGCCAGGTTTTCTCGCCCATCACCGTCAAACGCAAAGCCCGTGCGGCCATGCATGAAGAGCAGGTGGTAGCGAAAGATGGCTTCGTCGGTGGGGTCGATCAGTGGCGAGGCGTCATCGATCGCCGCTCCCAACTCGCGACCCGCTGCCCGTAGCACGTTGGCCAAGGCCGCCGGCGCGGCATTGCACATGCCTGCATGACGCAGTTTGCCAATGGCCAGGCGGCCACGCGCCGCGGGATCCACAGCAGGATTAACCGGTTTCTCAGGGAGTACAAACAGCTCGTCTTTGCTCTTGAGTTGTCGGTTGGTGGCGTAGGCGAGCACATTCGTGCCGATCGCCAAGGCGGCGTCGACTTCCCGCAGGATGTTGTCTGCTAAGCGATCTTTTGAACTTCCGCCAAGTTCCCATAGGCAACCGAGGCTCGGCATCGCGCCATCGGGAAGGTTGTCGGTGGGCGGCGCGTAGATCACTGATGTTCGGCAGCCATAGTCGATGCCCAGCAGGGGGCGTTGCAGCGCGACGGGCACGATCTCCTCAGC
>JBMTLP010000502.1:0-2888 GCA_049433245.1 Pirellulales bacterium | reverse complement strand
CCACCAAAACTTCGCCCCCGGTACGCCTCGGGAAACCGCACATCGTCATAAATGGCGATGCCCCCGATCGCGGTGGAGCCGTGCAGGTGGTCCATCACCGCCGGCACAAATCCGAGGCCGTCGTGCGGCTTGCCAAAACTCTCATACCGCCCCTGGGGCATCAGGAGCGTGACGGGCTTGGTGTGGCAGTCAGCGGTAAACAGGTCGCCGTGGACATCAAAGTCCAGCCCAAACGGATTGACCTGCCCCCAGGTGTAGTGCTCGATGCGGCTGCCGTCTGGACGAAAGCGAAACGTGTTGCCCGACTGCATCGTGATCGTGTGGCCGTCGCTTCCGCTGACGGTCGTTTCGTTGTTGAAGCCGTGGCAGGCGTAGATCCAGCCATCGGGGCCCTGGCGGAAGGCGTTGCACATGCCGTGCGTGTCGCGTTCCCATCCCATAGGGCCGTAGAGCACTTTCCGTTCGTCGGCTCGTCCGTCGCCGTCAGTGTCGCGAAGATGCCAGATGTTGGGAATGCTGTAACAGATCACACCGTCGGCGATCGGCACGAGGCCGATCGGAATGTTCAGACCATCCGCAAACGTGGTCGCCGTTTCGAACGAGCCGTCGCCGTCGCGGTCTTCAAAGACCTTGATGAAATCCCGCGATTCGGCTTCGAGGGGAGCAGCGTAAGGGTATTCCAACGACGAACTGGCCCACAGCCGACCGCGGTCATCGAAGGCAAGGTTCATCGGCTTGGCGATCTCGTCTTCGCTCGCCACGAGTTCGGCAACAAACCCTGGGGGAAGTTCGAAGCCCGCCATCTCATCTGCCGGCGAGAGCGGCTCGGTGGGACGAACGTGCGAGGCGAACGGGTCTTCGTCGGCCGCTTGGGCGACGCTGATCGCGGAGCATGCCACGGCGGCTGTAATCAGCAGAATTCGAACTCGTCGGACCATCAAATGATTTTCAGACACAGCACCCTCACGCCCCCAGCCTCACTCATGACTCCCATGTCCACCCCTGCGGTGGTCAGCAGTCGCATCGTCAGTGATACACTTCACAGATTGTAGTCTGCGATGAATCAGTTGAGGGGGATGCTCGGATGAGTCAGATCTTTTCTGCAGCCTGGCGGCATGGGCTCACGGTCGTGGCGGTTGCGGTTGGGGCGGGGGCGTGCTCGTGGTTGGCAGCTGCGGAAGCGACGCCGAAGGCTGCCACGTCTCGGCCGAATGTGATTGTGATCATGGCCGACGACATGGGGTTTTCTGATATCGGTTGCTACGGCGGTGAGATCCAGACGCCGGTCCTCAATGGTCTGGCTGCCCAGGGCTTACGGTTTTCGCAGTTCTACAACACGTCTCGCTGCTGTCCGACGCGAGCTTCCCTGCTGACAGGCCTCTACCCCCATCAGGCTGGCATCGGTCACATGATGGAAGACCGCGGCTTCGACGGCTACCGCGGAGACCTCAGCCAAAACTGCGTCACGATTGCCGAAGTGCTGCACGATGCCAACTACGCAACCTATGCGGTCGGGAAGTGGCACGTGACAAAGAAGGTTCGCCCAGATGGTCCGCAGCAGCAGGAGAACTGGCCGCTGCAGCGGGGCTTTGACCGGTTCTACGGCACGATTCACGGCGCAGGGAGCTTCTTCGACCCGAACTCACTCACTCGCGACAACACCCTCATTTCTCCGTTTGCAGATCCCGCGTACACACCCGAGACCTACTACTACACCGATGCCATCGGCGACAACGCGGTGCAGTTCCTCGCCGATCACGCCTCGCAGGGAACTGACCGGCCCTTTTTTCTCTACGTCGCCTACACGGCCGCCCACTGGCCGATGCACGCGCTGGAGGCGGATGTCGCCCGCTATCGGGGTGTGTATGACCAAGGGTTTGCGCACATTCGCCAGGGGCGGTTGGCCAGGAGCCGGAGTTTGGGGCTCGTGGATGTCCGGTGGCCAATGAGCCCGCAAGCGTTGCCATGGGGCGAGGTCGGGAACCAGGAGTTTGAGATTCGCTGCATGGAGGTTTACGCGGCGATGGTGCACGCCATGGATCGCAGCATCGGTCGCCTGGTCGACGAGTTGCGGCGGCAGGGCACGCTGGACAACACGGTGATCTTCTACCTTCAAGACAATGGCGGTTGTGCTGAAGGCATGGGGCGCGGGGGGAAGAAGCAGGCGGAGGCTCGTGCCGATGCCCCGAGTTTGCCTCCGATGGCGGCGGACGCTCTTCAGTTTGACATGATCCCCAAGCAGACACGGGATGGTTTTCCTGTTCGGCAGGGATACGGTGTCATGCCAGGTGGAGCGGATACCTACATCGGGTATGGCGAGGGCTGGGCGAATGTCAGCAACACGCCCTTTCGCGAATACAAACACTGGGTGCATGAGGGGGGCATCGCCACCCCTCTGATTGTGCACTGGCCGGCAGGGATTCCCGCCGACCGTCGTGGTGACCTCGTGCATACCCCCGGCCACTTGATCGACATCATGGCCACGTGTGTGGATCTCGCCGAGGCGGACTACCCCGAGCAGCGTGGCGGTGCGTCGATCAAGCCAGCTGAGGGGATCAGCCTCGTGCCGGCTTTTGCCGGTGGGACGCTTGAGCGAACCCAGCCCATCTTTTGGGAGCATGAAGGAAACAGGGCCGTGCGGGATGGTCGCTGGAAACTCGTGGCCAAGGAGGGCAAGCCGTGGGAACTCTACGATATGGAGACCGATCGCACCGAGCTTCACGATCTCGCCGCCGATCGACCTCGGATCGTGAAGCGGCTGGAGGCAGCCTGGGATGAGTACGCCGCGGGTGCGGATGTCTTGCCGCTGGGGGCGTGGAGAGGGACCAAGTAGCGGCACACCCGCGTGCCTCGACAGGCGACTTGCTTAGCAGGCTCAAGAAAGAAGG
>JBMTLP010000501.1:0-2890 GCA_049433245.1 Pirellulales bacterium | reverse complement strand
CTTGGTTGAAGGCCCGGATCAGCCAATCACGATACGGCCACGCGTGCTCCCGAGGCTGGTTGTACTCAAACCCGTCTGACTCGCCGAACCTCGCTAGATCCAGCCACTGCTGAGCCCAACGTTCACCGAACTCGGGTGAGTCCAGTAAGCGATCGACCATGGTTGCCCAAGCGGCATCACTGGGATCCGACTCAAACCCCACCACGACCTCGTAGTTGGGGGGAAGGCCGATCAGGTCGTTGTAGAGACGCCGGACCAAGGTTCGAGCATCAGCTCGCCCGGCTGCGGTGAGGCCGACGTGATGGAGTTGGGCATCGACAAAGCGATCGATGGGGTGCGGTCCTGACGGGCCGACCGGTGGCAGCGGAACCGAGTCGGCCAGCGGCTGAAGACTCCACCAGTCGTACCCGGCTCGTGCATCTGACGAAAAGCGGAAGGGATCGATTGGGCCCCCTTCCCAAGAGGCTCCTCCATCAATCCAGGCTTTGAGAGACTCCTTTTCGGAATTGGGAAGCGGATGCTCAGGAGGCATCTCGTCACGGACGACCCGCTGCCAAAGCGTGCTCGCATCAGCATTCCCCGCGATGACGATGCCCTCGCCTGCAGCAAGCAGTCCCTCCGGCCGTGACAGATCGAGTTCGCCTTCTCTGGTGGCGGAGTCGTGACACTCCAGGCAGCGACGCGCGAGAATCGGAGCGATGTGCTCTGTAAACCGAGGTGTGTTCTGAGCCGCTTTTCCTACGCTGGTGCAGACACTGGTGCAGGCGAGCACGAAGCCAACGAAGAGTCGGCTGCGTGTTGGGGGATCCCCGCAGACCGTTTTCAAGGCCGCGGACCGAGGAAAGAGCCCGACGGACTTCGGAGCGTCGCCACGCATGCGGGACCCCATCGCCCAGGAAAGAAATCGGGACAGATTGTAACGGTTGCGGGCGTTCGGCATCTCCGCGCGTGTCGGTTCCTGCAACTTTTTCGGCCCTTCAGCCTCGTGCAGAACGAACCGGTCTGGCTTCGCGAGCAGCGCGAGGTAGAATCCCCAGAGCCGCAGAAACGCGAGGGGGAGCCTTCGCAGGCGGCCGACGGGAGAACGCGAAACGTTGGTTTTCCCGCTTGGAGGGTAAGCGAATTGGCAAGCGGCCACATTGGAATTGTGGTGCCGAGTAATCGGTTGTGGGTTCGAGTCCCATGCCCTCCGCTGATCGATCTCGAAAGGTGAAGCCACTCTGGCTCTCCCCTGCTGGAAGGCGCTGTTTGAGGGCGTCGCCCGGCACGAACTGCCGGGCTCGTGCTGCCAGTAGGCCGGTCAAGCCGTACGACCGTCGCCACCCCCGCCACGCGCGCCATCTGCACAACCCCCATTCCTGGGACTCGGGCAAATGGTGAGGTAGAGTGAAGAAGCGGGTTTTTCGGGATCGCGCGGCGGCCTTCTTGCCATGACAGCAGCCCAACTTCTGGCACACCACCTGCCCGGCTTCTCTGAGCTGAGCGAGGTCCACGTACGGACGCTCGTCGGCTCGGCGTTTGGCCAAAGGTTGGTGAAGTTGCGTGCTGCCCGCGAGGTCAGCGTGCCTGCCATCCCTGCCTACGCGTCACCCCCCAGCCGGGAGCGGGTAGACCAGCAAGCGATGGCTGCGTGCGACCTGTTCGTTGCGGAGCAGATGCCGATCCTGATGGCCGACCCGCAGCCTGAGGAATCGCCGCCCCTCTTCGCTGCGCTTGTGGCCCTCAAACGCCACGCCATGCAGTACTACTACCCCGGGTGCGAACTGCTCCCCGCGGCGCAGCCGCGGGCGCACGCCGCCACGCCGCAGGCCACTCGCTTCTACACGAAGTTGCTCAGTGTTGCCGATCGCCTGCGAAGCGCGGAAGCGGCTGCCGCGACCCTCGAAACGCATGCCCCGAGCCTGCACCTCAACCCGGATCACTACCGGGCAGTGTCGGCTGCGGTGGAGGAATACAGATCCGCGGCTCGGGTGCGGCCGTTGACCGTTCGCTACGGCAGCGATGATGTGCCCACCGTTGCCCTGTCCTCTCCACGAGACGCAGCGCTGGTCGCCTTAGACGACCAGATCGCAGCCCACACGAGAGGCCTTGCCGAAACGATCACAGGTCGACTTGAGCAAGATCTGGGCATGCTGGCGTCGCTCGACAAGTCCGCTCGCGAACAACTCGTTGCAGATCTGGTTCGCCGTTTTCAGGCTGCCCTTGCTGCACGGCCATCACAGCCGATTGCGGTGCGGGAGATCGTCGACACGCTGGCTCTGTCGCTGAGTCCGCTGATTGATGAAGCTCTCAGTGAAGGTACCTCTCGCTTGGCATTTCCAGCACGCACTGATGCCATCAACGCCGAGTATGCCGGAGCCATCTCCCGCTGCCTGCTGTATGCCCTGCTGGAAGGTCGCCGCCCTGTGCTTCGGCCGTTGCTTGGCCGCTACGAACTCGCGATCTGTGAGTGCGTGTCAACGCATCTCCTCGACACCCGGGAGGCCGATCGCGAGTTTCCCGGGCTGACGTCGATGGCGGTGAAATCGGCAGCGATGAAGCCGTTCCAAACGCTCGGGAAGTCGGGCACGTTTCGATTTGCCAGCCGACGTCTCGGCCGCTTCCTCGACACCTTCTTACTGTTGCAGGGATTCGCGAGCATCAACACGGAGAACGATTTCTCCCTACTTGGCAACGTGTTCGTCACGACCCGTTTTCAGAGTGTCTACGAGCGGATCTCGCACGTCTTTGGGGGCATCAACTCGCTGGTCGTGACGCCCATCATCGATGAGTACCAAGACATCTACAACTCGCGAGATGGCTTCTTCAAGCGGCTGTTCCGCTACTGGATGCCGGCGACGATTGTGAGTGTGGTCGCGGTGGTCGGCTGCCTGTTGGTCGATCCGCTGGG
>JBMTLP010000500.1:0-2913 GCA_049433245.1 Pirellulales bacterium | reverse complement strand
TTTGGAGGAAGAGGAGTTCAGGAGCAGCAGATGGCAAAGAACATCGAAGCCCTCGGCATGATCGAGACGAAGGGGTTCGTCACGCTCATCGAGGCAGTCGACGCGATGATGAAGGCAGCGAACGTCACGTTCTTGGGTTGGGACAAGATCGGCAGTGCTCTCGTGACCGCGTTTGTGTCCGGTGATGTGGCTGCCGTCAAAGCAGCGACCGACGCAGGTGCTGCCGCCGCTGGCCGCATCGGTGATGTGGTGAGCGTGCAGGTGATCCCACGTCCGCATGACGACCTCCGTGTTGTTCTGCCCGTGTCGGTCCCCGGTGCTGGCGACTGATGGTGGTCCGCGTGTAACTGGAATCTGTCAACGTTTTCTTTTTCAGGAATCAACTCATGAATACAGCTATCGGATTGGTTGAAACCAAGGGCCTTGTCGGCCTGGTCGAGGCGACGGACGCGATGGCCAAGGCGGCCAACGTGAAGGTCCTCAAGCGAGTGAGCATCGGCGGCGCGTTTGTGACGACCGTTGTGCAGGGAGACGTGGGAAGCGTTCGCGCAGCCGTTGAAGCGGGTGCCAATGCTGCTTCACAGGTGGGCGACCTCGTTGCCACACACGTGATTCCGCGTCCGGCTGAGAGCCTGACTGCCGCGTTCTTCTCCTGAGAGTCGTCGCAAGGAAGTCACGCGTGCACAGGTGCCGTCACGGAGGAACAGACTGCCCATGAAGATTTTGGTTGCCAATCTCGGTTCCACGAGTTTTAAGTACCGGCTCTTTGAACTGCCCGATGCAGCCGCATCGGGTGGCGACGAGAAAGAGCTGGCACGAGGGGGCGTGGAGCGTATCGGGGCTGCCGAAAGCCGTGTCTATGCCACTGCTGGCAAGACCGTGCTCGAGGCGGTGTTGCCCGTTCCCGATCACGGCGTCGCTCTCGAAGCGGCACTTGGTCAGTTGACGGGCGACGGTGGACCGTTGACGGACGTCAGCGAGGTGGCAGCCGTTGGCTTCAAGGCAGTGCATGGTGGTCGGGCCGGAGGCGTCACACGGGTTTGCCCCGATGTGCTCGCTGCCATGGAGGAGATGGCAGAGGTTGCTCCGGCCCATAACCCGCCCTACGTGAAGGCCATGAGGACGGTGGCTCAAAGGCTGCCAGGCGTGCCGCTCGTGGCCGCCTTTGAGACTGGGTTTCATGCAACGATCCCCACACGCAACGCCCTCTACGCGGTGCCGACGGCCTGGGTTGAGGATCACCTCGTGCGGCGGTGGGGATTCCATGGTGCAAGTCATCGCTACGTCGCGGGACGACTGCAAGAGCTCACACCGGCGTCTGCCGGACGGCCTCATCGAGCAGTCTCGTGCCATCTCGGTGGCTCCAGCAGTGTGTGTTGGTTGCGTGATGGTCTGAGCGTGGGGGCGTCGATGGGCATGAGCCCGCAGTCGGGGCTTCCGCAGAACAACCGGGCCGGCGATGTCGACCCGTTTGTGCTGCGACACATGGCGAAGGCCACAGGGCGATCGTTTGACGACCTTCTCGACGAGCTCTCTTCGCAAAGTGGGCTTGCGGGAATGTCGGGTACTTCGGGCGACATGCGAGACCTCGAGTCGGCAGCGGATGCTGGTAGTCAGCGAGCTGCAGATGCCATCGCGGTCTATGTGGCGGCTATCCGGCACTGGCTCGGAGGCGGCCTTGTCGAACTTGGAGGGCTCGACTGCCTGGGGTTTGCAGGAGGCATCGGAGAGAACTCGCCGCGAGTTCGCGAAGAGGTCTGCCGTGGTCTTGAAGACCTTGGAATCCGGCTCGACCCGGATTTGAACAACGCCCCCGGTGGCGAGCGCCCAGTGCACGCGGCCGCCAGCCGCGTCGCCATCTGGGTGGTGCCCACCAATGAAGAGATTGTCGTCGCACGTCAGACCCGAGACCTTCTCGCATCTCGTTAACCCTTTTTCCTGAGGCCACTGATGTTCATCGCACGTGTTACCGGATCGGTCGTTGCCACGCACAAGACCGCATCCATGACCGGCCACAAGATGCTGGTGGTGGAGCCTTACCGGCTGTCTGCCGGTGAGGCAAGCGGGGCGGGCCGCGACTCGCTCGTGTCGACAGGGAGAACCTTCATTGCTGTCGACGCCCTCGGGGCGGGTGAAGGTGAGTTTGTGTTAGTGACGCAAGGCTCCAGCGCTCGCCTCACCCCAGAAACAAAAACACTACCGATCGACGCGGTGGTGATCGGCCTCGTCGATACGGTGACGGTCGATGGCAACGATGTCTTTTCAAGGAATGCCTAACCGATGTCCACAACCACGATTGACCCGCAAAACATCGCCAACATCGTTCGCCAGGTGATCGCCGAGATCGGACAGGCCACATCGCCTGCCCCATTTCCCACGGTGCCCGCACCGGTGGCCTCCACGTCACTCGCCGGTGCCCACGGCGTGTTCTCGAGTGTTGATGAAGCGGTGCAAGCAGCAACGGATGCGTTCGAGCAGTTGGAGCGACTCGGGATCGAAGGACGAAAGAAAGCCATCTCTCATATTCGTCGGATCGCGATCGAGGATGCTGAAGAACTCGGACGCATGGAGTTTGCAGAGACCAAGATCGGTCGGCTTGATCACAAGATCGAGAAGTTGGGCGTGCTTGGCGAAAAAGTGCCGGGTGTCGAGTTTCTCGAGAGCCAGGTGTTTAGTGGCGACCACGGTCTCGCGGTGATCGAACACGCTCCGTTTGGTGTGATCGGCGCAATCACGCCGGTGACGCATTCGCTTCCGACCATCGCCTGTAATGCGGTCAACATGATCGCTGGCGGCAATACGGTGGTGGTGAACCCGCATCCGAGCGGCCGCGGTGTCGCTGCGGAGGGTGTCCGCCGCTTCAATCAGGCGATCTATCGAGATCTCGGTATCGACAATCTCGTCACCCTCGTG
>JBMTLP010000499.1:0-2914 GCA_049433245.1 Pirellulales bacterium | reverse complement strand
GCCGAAGATCTTGCCGCGGAGCGAGCAAGCGAGCCGAACTCGGCAGACCGGGCGAGTCCGGAGCAACTCCTGCTGCGACTTGAGCAGATTCATCGTTGCAAAACGGGCGCTCTGTTTCTCGCATGCCTGCGGCTGGGCGGCCTGACGGCGGGCGGCTCACCCGAACAGATGCAGGCCCTGGAAACCTACGGTGCCGCATTTGGCCTCGCCTTTCAAATTGCTGACGACCTGCTCGACGCCGAAGGCACCGAAGAATCGGTCGGCAAACGGGTGGGGAAAGACGCCGACCGCGGCAAACTCACGTTCCCCTCACTGGTGGGTACAGAGGCCAGCCGAGCCAGGGCGCACGCCTTGGCCGCCGAAGCGGAACATGCCTGTCGCATTTTTGGCCCACAGGGAGCGACCCTCGCCTCGCTTGCCCACTGGATCGTGAATCGCAACCACTAAGCCCCGCTGCCTTCTACACTTCACAAGAGAGCGTTCTCGAACGACCCCTTGAGTTCCCATCCCTCGAGAGCTTTGACCAACGTGCCCGGCACACGGTCCCACGCATCATGGAAGAGATTCTTTCACGCCTGACGAGCCCTCGGCAGCTTGCCGAGATGTCGACCGAACAACTCGAGCAACTGGCCTCTGAGGTGCGGAAAGCGCTATGCGACGTGGCAGCCTCACGAACGGCTCACTTCGCCTCGAATCTCGGTGTCGTTGAACTCTGCCTGGCGCTGCATCGGGTGTTTGACTTCACCAGCGACCGCCTGATTTGGGATACGGGTCACCAGATCTACCCGCACAAACTCATTACCGGCCGCTACGCCGAGTTCCCCTCCATCCGCACCAAGGGCGGGTTAATGGGGTATCCCAATCCGGCAGAAAGCCCCTACGACCTGTTCATGACCGGCCACGCAGGTTGCAGCGTTTCAACTGCGCTCGGCTTGGCGATGGGCGACACCATGCTTGGCCAGGACGACCGCCACAGCGTGGCCGTCATTGGTGACGGCGCCCTGCCGTCGGGCATTGTCTTCGAAGCCTTGAACAACGCCGGCTTTCTCAAGCGGAAACTCCTCGTCGTCCTCAACGACAACAAGATGTCGATTTGCCCTCGCGTGGGTGGCCTCGCCGAGTACCTCGACACCGTCCGAACCAACTCCTGGTATCGCAGTGTCAAGCAGGAAATGGGCGACCTGATCAAGGGCGTGCCGATGGTCGGCGAATCCGTCGAGCGGATGCTCAATAACGTCAAAGACTCCATCAAAACCTCGATCCATGGCGGAGCTCTCTTTGAAGCCCTAGGCGTTCGCTACTTTGGCCCAGTCGATGGTCACTCGCTGCCGCAATTGCTGCGGTACCTGGAGATGATCAAAGACGCCGAAGGGCCCGTGCTGCTGCACGTCTTTACGGAGAAGGGGCATGGCTTCAAGCCCGCCGAAGCCGACCCCGTCTTCTTCCATACCCCAGCCCCATTTGAGTGCGACGACGACTTCGTCGTGTCGGTGAAGAAGAGTTCGACCGAGGCCTACACCGACGTCGCCAGCCGCGCGATCGCCAACGCGATGCGGGCCGACACTCGGGTGTGTGTGATCACCGCCGCCATGTGCCAAGGGAACAAACTCGAGAAAGTTCGCGAGGAGTTTCCCAATCAGTTTTTTGACGTGGGCATCTGTGAGTCTCACGCCGTGGCGTTTGCCGCAGGGCAGGCCAAGGCTGGCTGTCGACCGATCGTTGACATCTATAGCACCTTCCTGCAGCGGTCGTATGACCAGATCTTTCAGGAGGTCTCGCTACAAAACCTTCCGGTTGTGTTCATGCTCGACCGTGCTGGGCTGACCGGCCCCGATGGGCCCACCCACCACGGATCGTACGACCTCGGCTACATGCGGCTGTTCCCCAACATCGCCGTCTTGGCACCGGGTGATGAGCACGACCTTGAAGAGATGGTGCCTTGGGCTCTGTCGCATGATGGCCCTGTATCGATTCGTTACCCGAAAGCGGCCAGGGCACGCTACGATTTTCCGCGGCAACCGATGGCCCTCGGTAAGGCAGAGGTCGCGTGCGAGGGGCGAGATGGCCTCGTGATCGCTTGCGGAACGATGCTCGGCGAGGCTCTCGCTGCCGCCAACAGGCTCCGCAACGAGGGGCTGGAAGTGGCGGTGATCAATGCGAGGTTCATCAAGCCGCTCGATACCGAACTGATTCTTCCCGCGATCGAAGCCTCGCCTTGGACAATCACGATTGAGGAGAACACCCTCCCCACCGGCTTCGGCTCTGCCGTAATCGAAGCAGTCAGCGACGCCCGTGCCACAGGCACCCTCGGCGACGTGGGTCCCATCCTCCGGCTCGGACTGCCAGACCGGTTTGTCGAGCATGGCGAACGCGGTGAGTTGTTTGCTGACCTAGGCATCGATGCCGATGGTCTGGTTGCGGCCTGCCGACGGATGGCAAGCAACGCCTCGGATCCGTCTCAGTCCACAGCCTCCGCGGCATCTTTGAGATGAACGGCTCGCGGTCACGTCTGCAGCCAGGGCAGGCACCACCAGCAGGGTTGCGGGTGGTGCTCGCTGGCTCTTCAAACGTGGCATGCATCAACGCCGAGGGGGATCGCATCACCCGCGACCTTGTCGCTCGCGGCCACACCGTGACCACCCACTTCGCGGAAGGGCGAGTTGGTGAGCCGGGGCTCTTTGAGCATGACTTTACAACTCTTGGCGACGTCGACCTCGTGGTCGTGCTCGGTGGCGACGGTTCCATCCTGCGAACGGTCTCCTGGATGGGCCATCGTCAGGTGCCAGTGCTCGCGGTCAATCTCGGGAGACTCGGCTTTCTCGCCGACTACCAGCCCGACGAACTCAAGCCAACTCTCGACGAGATCACCGCCGGCCGATTTCGACTCGTTAAGCACCTGCTGTTGGAGTTTGAG
>JBMTLP010000498.1:0-2917 GCA_049433245.1 Pirellulales bacterium | reverse complement strand
CTACATGGGCATCGACTTCACGTTCGGTTACTTCACGGCGGTCGACACCCTCGCCACCGAGCTTCGCAACCTGATCTACGACGCGGAGGCCGCCCGGGCCTATTTCCTCTGCGAATCGATGGGTCGTAGTGCTGGATGGCTGGCGTATGGCGCGGCGATTTCCGGTGAGGCGAGCCTCGTGATCAGCGTGGAAGACATCCACGGCCGCTACCGCTCGGAAGAGACCATCACCGATGCTTCGGGCGAAACTCGCGTGAAGCCGGTGATGAATGTGCAGGAGGTGGTCGGCCGCATCGTGAAGACGATGCGGGTTCGAGAGGAGAAGGAAAACAAGCCGTTCGGCGTGATCGTTCTCGCAGAAGGGCTTGCTGAGTATCTCCCGCAAAGCCAACTGGCGGGTATTCCGCGTGACGACCACGGGCACATTTCGATCTCCCATATCCAACTCGGCCGCATGTTCTCGAAGTTGGTTGCCGACGAGTACGCCCGTCAGACTGGGCGGTCGCGGAAGGTGGTCGGCTTGCAACTCGGCTACGAGGCGAGATGTGCCAAGCCCCATGCCTTCGACATCATGCTCGGCAGTCAGCTCGGCGTGGGTGCGTATCGGGCGCTAGCCGAACGCGGGCTCAACGGCGTGATGGTGAGCGTGTCAGGGCAGCTCGACCTGAACTACGTGCCGTTCGAGGAACTGGTCGATCCCGCCACGCTGGTGACGGTGGTTCGCTACGTGGAACGCGGCTGTGACTTTCACCAGTTGGCGCGGTTTCTGGAAACCTACGTCAACGAGTAGTCGGCCGGGTAGCGGCTACACCGTCAAGGAGCCCTTGGTGCTCGGCACTCCCGTTTGACGGGGGTCGAGCTCAAGGGCCATGCGGATCGAGCGGGCGAGGCCCTTGAAGATGGCCTCGGCGATATGGTGGGCGTTGTGCCCGTGGTGCAGGATCGCATGGACGTTGGCTCCGGCGGTGGCTGCAAAGCCCTCCCAGAACACTTCCACGAGCTGCGTGTCGAAGGTCCCGATGGTCGAGACCGGGTAGGTCGCGTTTAGGACGCACGCTGCCCGCCCGCCAAGATCGACGGCGGCCGTCACGAGCGACTCATCCATCGGCAGGATCGCGTGACCGTAGCGACGGATGCCGCGCCGCTCGCCGAGCGCTTCCCGAAAGGCTTGCCCCAGCGCCCGGCCCACGTCCTCAACGGTGTGGTGCCCGTCGACATGCAGATCGCCATTGCAGGAGACCGTCAGGTCGATCAGCGAGTGCCCGACCAGCAGGGTGAGCATGTGATCAAAGAAGCCCAGCCCGGTGGAGACTTCGGCAACGCCCGACCCGTCGAGGTTGAGGGAGAGTTCGATCGCTGTTTCAGAGGTGACTCGAGAAACCTGTGCAGTGCGTGGCATGGCCGTCTTGCAGAATCGGGTTCGGGATGGACGGGGAACGGGACGTCAGAGTTGTTCGAGGATGCTGGCGAGGGCGGTGAGGAAGGTGTCGGTTTCCTCGTCGGTGCCCACAGACACGCGAAGTCCGTCACCCCAGTTGTGGAAGTTCATCCACCGCACCAGGATGCTTTGCTGCTTGAGGGCCTCGTAGATCGCGCGATGGTTTTTCTGGGGGTGGGTGCACCAGACAAAGTTGGCTTGGCTCGGCTGGACCGTAAACCCAAGTGCTGCCAAGCCTGCTTCAAGTCGGCTGCGGGTAGCGAGGACCATCGATCGCATGTTTGCGAGCCATGTCGTGTCGGCGATAGCAGCTGTGGCCGCGGCAATGGAGAGCGTGTCACAGTTGTAGGAGTCTTTGACTTTCGTCAACTGTTCAATGATCTGCGGTCTTGCCACTGCAAACCCAAATCGCAGGCCAGCCAAGGCGTATGACTTACTGAACGAGCGAGTGATAATGACGTTCTCGCAGGCCTCCACGAGGTCGAGGCAGCTGGTCTCGGCGAAGTCGACGTACGCTTCATCAATCACGAGCGGACAAGGCAACTGCTTGGCTGCAGCCAGGAGCCATTCCTTCGAAAGCAGGGTGCCAGAGGGGCTGTTGGGATTGGGAATAATCGCCAGCCGTAAGCCATTTTGGGCCGCCGTGAACGTGCTCTCGAGGGACCAGTCGTTGGCGAAGGTGACCTCGTGGCAGCGAGCTCCCTGAATGCCCGCGAGGGTGCGGTAGAGGATGTAACTCGGGTAGGGCATGCGAAGTGACTCGCCCTGCCCCACGAACGTCCGCACCAAAATCGTCAGGATGTCGTCGGAGCCATTTCCGCAGAGAATCCAATCGGGATCGATCCCGAGCGTCTGGCCAGCCTGCTTGCGAAAACTCGTCGCCAGCGGGTCCGGATACTTTGCCAGGTTGCGGCCACTTGCCGCCTCGCGAATCGCCTCGGCGACAGCCGGTGGTGGTGGGTACGGGTTCTCGTTGGTGTTGAGTTTGATCCAGCTGCCCCCCTGCGGCTGTTCGCCGGGGATGTACGGCGCGAGCGCGGCGATATCCGGGCGGACCGGGGGCGTGCCACCGGAAAAGGCTGCGTTGGGCGGGTTCTTGGGATCCATGCCGGTGGTGTCGCGGGGCCTGCGGGAAAGGAACACTCCGAAAAGTTTACCTCACGTTCCGCGGCTCGGGATCATTCCCCAAATCGAGCGTCGACACTGCGGCGATGCGCGGTCAGCCCTTCGGTGTCGGCCAGCAGCCGAATGTCGTCGGCAAGGTCGCTCAGGTCGGGCTTGGTGAGCCGAATGACGCTGCCAGAGCGAAGGAAGTGCGTGGCTGAAAGGCCTGCGGCAAATCTCGCAGTGGCGGCCGTGGGGAGCACGTGCGACGGACCTGCGGCGTAATCGCCGGCAGCCACGGGACTGTATGGGCCGAGAAAGACGGCGCCCGCATGCCGGATTCCCGCCAGTGTGGCTTCTGGGTCGGCCGTGTCG
>JBMTLP010000497.1:0-2918 GCA_049433245.1 Pirellulales bacterium | reverse complement strand
CATCGAGGCGTTTGGCGGAGATCTTTGCAACGTCGACACGCCGCACTTCGATGCCCTCTGCCGCAGTGGGATGAAGTTCACCGACGCCCACGTCACCGATTCTCACTGCATCCCCAGCCGCACGTCGATCATGACGGGCCGCTACGCATTCCGCTTCGGCGCACCAGAGCCGGGCGGCCCCTGGGGCTTTGTCGGGCTGCGGTTTCCACCCGATCGGCTCACCCTCGCCACAATGCTGAAGCGTGCCGGCTACACCACCGGCTACGTCGGCAAGTGGCACCTCGGCACGCGAATGGCGACTCGCGATGGAAAGGTGCAAACCGCTAGCAACACCGACTTCACAAAGCCCCTCCTCGTGGGGCCCAACGACTACGGTTTCGATGAGAGTTTCATCCTCCCCGGGTCGCTCGACATGTTTCCCTACGCGTTCCTCCGCAACCATCACTGGGTCGGCGATGTGACGGCAGAAAAAGGCTGGAGTGCCTTCAATCGCCGCGGGCCCGCAACGGAAGACTTCGAGGACGTCAAGGTGCTCGATACGTGGTGCGAGGAAGCGGAACGATTCGTCGCGGAGCACTCCCACGACAGTCAGCCATTTTTCCTTTACGTGGCGCTGACAGCCCCCCACACGCCCACGTCTCCATCCGCCGCGTTTGAAGGGGCCAGCAGGATTGGCCTCTACGGCGACTTCGTGATGAACACCGACGCCTGCATCGGCCGCATCGTTGCCGCGCTCGAAGCTGCCGGCCTCACCGACAACACGCTCGTGATCGCCTCGAGTGATCACGGTCCGGGCCACTACTCCGGTCGCCGCCGCGAGGCCACGGCCAATCAGATGCAGGCGATGGAGCAGGACGGACACCGCGCCAACGGCCCCTGGCGTGGCTACAAGTTTTCCGTGTTTGAAGGTGGCTGCCGGGTGCCGTTTGCGGCGAAGTGGCCGAGCATGATCCCCGCAGGCACCGTCTGCGACGCGATGATTGGCCTACAAGACCTCGCAGCAACCTTCGCTGAGATCGCCGATACTCCGCTCGCGGATCACGAGGCACCCGACTCGCTGAGTTTCGTGTCGCTGCTGCGTGATCCCGCTGCCGCGCCCCTTCGCACGTCGCTGGTGGTGCACGGCACCCGTGGCAGTGCCTATCGCGAGGGCCCGTGGAAACTTCTCCTCTGCCCCGGCAGTGGCTCGAGCGGTCAGTTTGCCACGGAGCCTGAATCTGACACCGCCTGGCGACGCGCGATCAGCGTCTTTGGCCGCACGCCCGAGCGTCTTGAAGACCTCGAGCAGCCGCCTTTCCTGCAACTCTTTCACCTCGGCGATGACCCCGGCGAAACCACCGACCTCGCCGCCGATCACCCCGACCGTGTGGCCGCGATGATTGCCTCCCTCCGCACGATCCTCGACGAAGGTCGCAGTTCGCCTGGCCCGCAGTTGGCCAACGATCATGCCCTCTCTGTGTTCACATCGGTGCCCGCGTTCGTCTGGCGAGGCGAGTGATCACACTGCCGTCTGGTCGGCTGCCGTACGTCTTCCTCACCCCTGCTCCATGGAGATCGCCCGTGAAGAGCCCCCACATCCACGCAGCCTGGTTGTGCGTCTGCCTCAGCCTCGGACTTGCCGAATCCACGGCAGCCCAAGCGCCTCCCTACGACGCTCCTCCGCCGGTCGCCCCTCCCTACTACAGGGTTCGCTACGAGGCGTCATCGAGCGAGGGATCGCTTGCCTTTCCGGTGCAGTACACGGTGTGGATTCCAAAAGACGTGAAAACCCTGCGGTGCGTGATCGTGCATCAGCACGGGTGCGGGGAAGGCTCGTGCAAGTCGGGGCAGACCGGTGCCTTCGACCTCCACTGGCAGGCACTGGCGGCGAAGCACGACGCAGCCCTGCTCGCCCCGTCGTATGAGCAGCCACAGGACGCCGAATGTCAGTTGTGGTGCGACCCGCGAAATGGCTCGGGAAAGGCGTTTCAGCAAGCGCTCCGCGAACTCGGTGCGGAGGCAGGCCATCCCGAACTCGCCACCATTCCTTGGGCGCTGTGGGGGCACAGCGGCGGTGGGCACTGGTGTGGCGGAATGGTGATGCAGCATCCCGACCGTGTCGCCGCCGCCTGGCTGCGCTCGGGGGTGCCGCTGTTTGAGGCCGATCCAAGCCGACCTCAAATCAAGCCTCACCCCCTTGCCGAAGCGGCCCTCGCCGTGCCGATGATGTGCAACCCCGGCACGCAAGAAGGGGTCACCGTGAAAGATGGCCGCTTTGCGGGCGTGTGGCCAGCCAATGAAACCTTCTTTCGCGCCGTGCGTGGCCGCGGCGGGCTGATTGGCGTAGCCGTCGACCCGTTGACTGCGCACGAGTGCGGCAACCAACGCTACCTGGCCATCCCTTGGCTCGATGCCTGCCTGACCGCCCGCCTGCCTGAGCAGCCTGGGGATCCCCTCCGTCCGATGCCCGCCCGATCGGCGTGGGTGGCACCGCTTCTCGGCCACGAGGCCACGCCAGCCGACACCGCCAACGGGGCACCTCTGGAAGCGATTTGGTTACCAAACGAAGCGATCGCTCGCATGTGGGAAGCCTATGTGCGCGACACCGCCGTGCCCGACACGTCACCGCCACCAGCACCCACACACGTTCTTCGCACAGGCAACACGCTCACCTGGACCGCCCACGCCGATCTCGAGAGTGGCCTCGCCCAGTTTCTCATCCTCCGCGATGGCGAGGAGATTGCCACCGTGCCCGAGCAACCCCAGAACCGGTTCGGCCGCCCGCTCTTCCAGGGGCTGCAGTACAGCGACACGCCCGAACTGCCTCTGCAGCAGATGACCTACACCGACGAGAGCGCCATGCCCGGTGCCAAGCACGAATACAGGGTGATCGCCATCAACACGGCGGGGCTCCGATCCTCCCACTCCACCGTAACTGC
>JBMTLP010000496.1:0-2929 GCA_049433245.1 Pirellulales bacterium | reverse complement strand
TGGTGCCCCCCTTCGCGCCGCCGCCCGCCATCCAGATCGAGTAGCAGTCGGGGAAGTGGTCGCGGCCGAGAATGTTGCCGCCGGCGGTGCGGCCTTCACGGAAGGGGGTGCGGCCAAACTCACCAGTGCAGAGAATCAGCGTGTCATCCAGCAGCCCGCGTTGCTCGAGGTCTTCAATCAGCGCGGCCGCTGGCTTGTCGAAGGTAGCTGCCTTCTTGGTGAGGCCATCGCGGATGTCTTCCTGCGGGCCCGTGCCGTGGAAGTCCCAGCCCCAGTCGAAGAGGTGCACAAACCGCGTGCCTGCTTCCACCATACGGCGGGCCAAAAGGCAGTTGTTGGCGAGGCTCGTTTGCCCAGGCTCGGCCCCATAGGCAGCGAGCGTTTCTGGTGACTCTTTCGAGATGTCCATCACCTCAGGCACGCTGGTCTGCATGCGGAAGGCGAGTTCGTACTGGGCGATGCGGGTGAGCGTTTCTGGATCGCCGAGGGCTGCGGCCTGCATCTGATTCAGATCACGCAACGCGTCGAGGCTGCTGCGACGCATGCCGCGGCTCATGCCGGCGGGATCGGAAACATAGAGCACCGGATCACCCTTCGAGCGGCACTGCACACCCTGGTAGACGCTCGGCAGGAAGCCCGATCCAAAACTGGCGGTGCCGCCGTTGGGCTGTACGCCTGAGGAGATCAGCACCACGAAGCCCGGCAGGTCGGCATTCTCGCTGCCAAGGCCGTAGGTCACCCAGCTGCCGAGGCTCGGCCGGCCCGCCCGCGGACTCCCCGTGTAGACGAGCAGTTCGGCAGGTGCATGGTTGAACTGGTCCGTGTGCATGCTGCGAATCAGGCACAGGCGGTCGGCCACCCGATGCAGGTTGGGGATCGCGTCGGAGAGTTCCATCCCACTCTCGCCGCAGCGGACCCACGACCGCGGTGTGCCGAGGAGCTTGGGTGTGCCGCTTGTGAAGGCGAACGTTTTGCCTTCGATCGTGGAGGCGGGGCATTCTTCCCCCGTGTGTTTCACAAGCTCCGGCTTGTGGTCGTAGAGGGCGAGATGCGGCGGCGAACCCGTCAGGTGGATCACGATCATCCGTTTCGCCTTGGCGGGCAGCGGAGGCTGCCGCGCGGCCATCGGGTCGGCCAGGGCCGCGTGGGCTTGCGACGCATCACCAAGCAGATCTGCCAAGGCGACGCCTCCAATGCCCCCGGCCATGCTGCCAAGGAGGTGTCGCCGGGTGGCCAGAAGACGGCGTTCGATGCGGGGGTCCATTCGGAGGCTCCTCTTCACGGGAAGCGTGTGGGCGAGTTGCTTGGGCTCGTGGCTGGCGCGGGGGATGACCTGTGCCTCAGGGGCACTGAAAGGCTTCGTCAAGGTTGAGGATCACGTTGGCCACCACGGTCCAGGCGGCCAGGCTCGCCGTCTGGTCGGCCAGTTCGCTTGGCAGTGGGCCGAGTGGGTCGGTGGCCATCGCAACGGCGTCGCTCGGTGCCTGCTCAAACGCCGCGAGTGACGTTTCGTAAAGTTGCACAAGCCGAGCCACCTCAGCGTTGGTCGGCTCGCGGGCGAGCACCAGACGGAAGCCATGCCGCGTCTCGGCCCAGTGTGGTTGGCCTGCCACGCCCGGCACGTCGCGCACCATCCGGCGAGCTAGCGCCTGCGCTGCTTCCACAAACACCGGATCGTTGAGGGTCACAAGGGCCTGTAGCGGCGTGTTGGTGCGGGGGCGACGGATCGTGCAGACCTCGCGGTTTGGCGCATCAAAGGTGGCCATCGAGGGATAGGGATTGCTCCGCCGCCAGGTGGTGTAGAGGCCGCGTCGGTAGCGGTCTTCTCCGGTGCTGGGCTGCCAGTCGATGCCGCCACCAAACGCAGCCGAGAGGCCAAGGCTCGGTTGCGGTGGATTCACGCTCGGCCCCCCCTTCTTCCGCGAGAGCAGGCCCGCGGCCGCGAGAGCCTGATCGCGAATCTCTTCAGCCGAGAGGCGGACCCGAGGGCCACGCGCGAGCAACCGATTGGCGGGATCTTGGGCGATGAGTTCGGCCGGAGCCGTCGACCGCTGCCGGTATACCCGGCTCGTCACGATCAGCCGAATGATCGCCTGGAGATCCCAGCCGCGATTGACGAGTTCCACCGCGAGCCAGTCGAGCAGCTCCGGATGACTCGGCAACTCACCTTGGCTGCCAAACTCCTCGCTCGTCGACACGATCCCCACGCCGAAGAACCGTTCCCAGAGCCGGTTGACGATCACGCGGGCTGTCAGCGGATTGTCCGGGGCGACAAGCCATTCAGCGAGCACGAGCCGGTTGATGGCGTCGGCATCGGCGACGGCCTTTGTTTGGAAAACCTCAGGCACACCCTCGCTGACTTCCGGCCCGAGGTCCTGCCAGTTGCCGCGGTACTGCAGTTTGGTGACCCGCCGCTTGTCGCCACTGAGTTCTTCCAGCACGGGGACGGTGGGGCGTTGGATCGCAGCAAGGTCTTTCTTCAGTTGCTCCAGCCGCTCGCGGGCCGGGCGAAACTCGGGCAGTTCCGGCGGCTCGGTCGGGGCTGGTTTGGCGAGCCGCGGAATTCGCTGGTGGATCTCGTCAATCTGGGCCTGCAGGGGGGCTCGCTTGGCGTCAACCGGCTCCCAGGGGACGGTGACGATGGGAGCTTCGTCGCGACGGTCGTTGTCAGCGGTGTTGTTGAAGACCGCGTAGACCTGAAAGAACTCCTCCTGGGTGATCGGATCGTACTTGTGGGTGTGGCACTGGGCGCAGGCGATCGTGGTGCCCATCCAGGTGCTCAGCGTGGTGTTGACCCGGTCGACGATCGCCACCGAGCGAAACTCTTCATCGATTGTGCCCCCCTCGCTGTTGGTCAGCGTGTTGCGGTGGAAGGCGGTGGCGATCTGGTCGTCGAGGCTGGCCTCGGGCAGGAGGTCGCCGGCGAGTT
>JBMTLP010000495.1:0-2932 GCA_049433245.1 Pirellulales bacterium | reverse complement strand
GCGGAAAAGCCGAGCACGCCGTGCTTGGGCGGCCGCTTGCCGGTCGCGATGCTGGTCCAGAGCGTCGGTGAGAGCACGGGATAGAGGGTGGCGATGTTGCCCGAGACCCCGCGGGCCATGAGGCCGGCCAGGTTGGGCATTCTGCCCGCGGCCAGGAGCGGGCGGATCACCCTCCAGTCGGCGGCGTCCCAGCCGAGCACCAGCACCCTGCGAGCAGGAGGTGTCACGTCTGCTCAGAAGCGGGAGCCAATCGGGCGGCCCGCTGCTTTCGCCAACGCCGTAGCCCGGCTGCACCGGCCACGAGGGCCCCGCCCATGGCGAGCGTCGCCGTAGCAGGCTCCGGCACGGCTCCAGCCACGATCTGGACGCCCGAGTTGTCGTAGGCCCAGTCGCCAAGCGTGGCGGAGTAGCGGCATTTGCCCGCCGAAGCGCCTGTGGTGGTCGCCGTCAACTCGATCCAGCCGTAGTTCGTTGTACCCGAGTTATCGAAGCTGAAGAGGAGGTACTTCGAAGAACCTGAGAACGCGGCGTTGCCGGAGTTGCGACCATTGCCACCATTAACAAATCCAAGATTCACGTTCGCAAAGGCAGCCGCACCCGTGCCTTTCGCTACAGTCGCGCTGAGCGGAGCGAGGTAGGCCGCATTGAGTCCAACTCCGCCTCGTTGAAACACACCGTTACCCGCGCCGTTCCAGGCCGCCGCCACACCTACATAACCGAAGGCGCTATTTCCACCATTCGCTGTCGCCCGCGTGTTGATCGTGAAGCCGCCGCCGCCAGGAAGGGAGTTCGTGGTGACCGATCGCGTCTGCAGGGCCACGGTGTTCCAGCCGATCACCGTGCCGCTGAGGCTCGAATCAACGATGATCGCGGCATCCACCGGCGACTCCGCCAGGGGCAACGCAGCCGCACCGCCGGCCAGGGCGAGAATCGAACGCACGGAAGCCGACCGCGTGCTACGCCGACGATCAGAACGGTTTTCACGAGCCACGACCATGGCGACAGACTCCTTGAGTGAGTTGGCTGTGGAACAAAGCCGTTCATTTCAAGCGGTTTCCATCCACTCGCCGGCTTCTCGCCCCAATTCTTATGTTCTATTCTGCAAACAAACCCGTTTTGCGAACAACCCCCGTTCTGCGAACAACCCCAGTTTTTTAACAGATTTTTGGGGTAGCCGAATGACGGCTGTCGCGAATCCGCCAAAAAACGTCCCCAAGCCGCAAAACGGCGGAATTCGGCCTGTGGAAGCAGGGCAGGGTCTCCGGGGCGGATCACGACGAGCAACAGCCGGAACTGATCGGGCTGGATGCAGCTCGATCGTGGAGAAGCCGAGGAGCTTCCGACCCACGCTCAGGGCTGGATTTGTCTCGTCTGCGCAGACCGGCCTTGAAACCGCCCTTCTCACTGGCCGTCCGCACCGTGGCATGGGATCCCGTCAGAGGCTGCGGATGTCGATCACGGGCACTTCGTCGGGTGCCGCAAGCCAGGTCACCATCAAGCCACGAGGCCGCCGGACTCAGAGAGACTCTGCGCCGACACGAGAAAAACGCCACTCCAGCGGGGGAAGCCGGACATGCTGGAGCCCGCTTTTGGGACTGGCAGAGTGGAACACACCGCTCACGAGCCGTTCATCGCCGCGGCGATGGTAGAAGAAGTGCCACTCACCAGTCGATAATGGCCCGGCGGCAAGGCCACGCCGTGGCGGGCCGTGAAGCCGGGGTTTGTTGCCCAGAAGATCTGTATCGAATCATGAAATCTCAATCTCGCTTTGCGATCGCGACCGGCTGTGCGTTCCTGTTGGTGGTCCTGTTGGGCGACGTGTCTGCTCGAGCACAGGATGCCGCTGCCAAGCGAACCGCCAGCCCGGCGAAGGAGCCAGACGTTTACGAGAGGTCTGTCCCCAAGCCAACTCTTTCTGAAGTCCGGTACGGAGAGCACGACCGGAACGTCATCGACTTTTGGAAAGCAGAGTCGGATCAGCCAACACCCTTGGTATTTATCATTCACGGTGGCGGATGGATGGGTGGCTCCAAGGAGCGGGCGCAGCGATTTGCTGATGTTGCAAACCTGTTGGAAGCCGGCATTTCGGTCACGTCGCTGAACTATCGATACATCAGCCAAGCCGATGGGCTGGAGCCTCCGGTCCAAGCCCCACTGCACGATGCGGCACGCGCGTTGCAGTTCGTGCGTTCCAAGGCGGCTGAGTGGAACATCGACAAACAACGTATCGGAGCCGCCGGTGGATCGGCGGGAGCATGTTCCAGTCTCTGGCTCGCGTTTCACGATGACTTGGCCGAGCCGGAAAGCGACGATGTTCTCGCACGTGAGTCGACTCGACTCTGGTGTGCCGCGGTCACCGGTGCACAAACCAGTTTGGACCCCAGGCAGATGAAGGAGTGGACGCCAAACAGTCGCTACGGTGGCCACGCATTTGGGCTGCAGAACTTTGCTGAGTTCCTGGCCAGGCGAGACTCCATTGAGCCATGGATCGCTGAATATTCACCCTTTGCTTTGGTCAGCAAGGATGACCCACCGGTGTACCTGATCTACTCAGCTCCGCCCGCGTTGGGAGAGAACCAAAAGGATCCCACCCACACCAGCAACTTCGGCGTGAAGCTCCAGGAGCATTGCGAGGAAATCGGAGTGGAATGCCAGTTGGTCTATCCGGGGGCGAAGGATGTCCAGTTTCAGACGCCAACCGCATACTTGATCGCAACGCTCACAGAGTCTCGATAAGCGAAACGAAATCGCGAACCCAGTGCAACGTCTGCACGGAACCGGAGACTCCCGAGAACGCGCCGGCGTCGCATGATCGTGCTGGCATCAAAGCTCGGTTCGCGACCTTGGCAGCGGAACCACTGCTCAGCCCAGGTCGGGCGGCGGCGGAAGCGACGGTTTCGGGCCCATCCGGGATTCTTGTGGGTTACTCGGA
>JBMTLP010000494.1:0-2932 GCA_049433245.1 Pirellulales bacterium | reverse complement strand
TCATGGATGTGCATCCCGCCCCCGCGGCTGGCGAGATCGCATCGCGTGCGTGCCAGAAGTCGGTAGCATGCAGTAGGCTCACGAGCCGTGCACGGACTCTGCGTGGACTGTCTCTGGGAGTTGTCGCTGATGCCCGCCAAGACCGCAGCCGAGTGGTACGCCGAGTATGGCTCCTACCACCATAACCCCACCAACAAGTCGATCCATTGGATCTGCATACCCGCGATCATGACGGCTCTGGTCGGGCTGCTGTGGTCGCTGCCGGTACCGTGGGCTACCGTGGCCCCGTGGCTCAACTGGGCGATCGTGATCGCGGCCCTCAGCCTGCTGTTTTATGCCCGGCTCTCGCTGGGTTTGGCGATCGGCATGGCGGCGTGGCTCGGGCTCACGATGGCCGTGGTCCGCGGCGTGGAAGTGCTCAGCCCGCAGCCGGTCTGGATCCCGGCGCTCGTGCTCTTCGTCGTAGCCTGGATCGGGCAGTTCTACGGCCACGCCATCGAAGGGAAGAAACCGGCTTTTTTCAAAGACCTGCAGTTTCTGCTGATCGGCCCCGCCTGGCTCCTCAACGACGCGATGAAACGCTGTACTCGCTCCAACAACAAATAGCGCTCCCCTCACTCCCCGGGGGCGTAATCGCGTTCGAGGTTGGCTCGGATGTCGGCCTCGTCCATCCACACGGGCTTGAGCTGCATGCGGGCAAACAGCGGTGACTGGTCGGCGTAGTGGAGCGACTCAGGCACGGTCGCCGCAGCCCCGTACTGGTGGATGCTCCGTGACCGCAGCTCACCGTCGCTGTCCCAACGCGGCATCAGGATGTAGCAGTCTCCTCCTTTGCCGGGCAGGTCGCCATCTTCAAAGCCGTGCAGCGTGCCGTCCTCAAGAAACATGCAGTAGATCGCACGCAGCGCGTCGGGCCCGCCGCTGAGGCCCAGATCGAGTCCTCCCCGCTCCAACCGACACACCTCATCCCAGCGTGGATCAAGCCGACCATGGTGTTGCTCCAACACCGGAGCCCATGAGCGAATGTTGTTGAACATCGCCTGCACACTGCCTGAGGAGGCTCCGCCATCGGGGTTAGGACGCGTGGCCAACAGAGCCAACGCCGCCGCACGGTTCTCTCCCTCCGTGCCATAGTCCCAGTTGGCGATCACCTCGAGTGCCCGCTTCACGATCGGTTCGTCTGGCACCTCTGCCGCGAGCAGTTCCCGAATCTTGCCTACGACTTCCGAGTCGGCTGCATAGGCGTGGTCGTTCTTGTACGCATGAAACTCTTCCTCGGTGATTTCGTCATCGTTCCCAAAGAGCTCGCGAGCACGTAAGGCCCGGTTCGTCATGTGGGTCTCGATCCCGAAGGTTGCGGGAAAGTCTTCAGGGCGTGGGTTTTCCTGTTTCGCGGTGCACTCAAACGGCGTGTTGTTGCAGTTGTAGAGAAAACCACACGCCGGATTGACGACCTGCGGCAGCGCGTCAAACGGCTCGTAGTCAGTCCAGAGCGTTTCCGAGGTGTCTCCCGGAAGGAGTTTTTTCCAGTCGTAGCCGGGATGCCGCTTGGGCATGCGGGCGTTGTAGAAGTATCCGATCCGCCCCGTCTCATCGGCGTAGGCGATGTTGAAACTGGCAAAGCCCTGCATCTTCACCGCCGCAAGCCACTCGTCGTAGGTCGAGGCCTTCCCCATGCGATACCACTGCTCGACTTGGCGAATGTCTCCCAGCCCCGCATACCGCACGGCATACACGCCATGATCGGTGCGGATCGCCGGACCATACTCGCACCACAACGTCTCCCGTGAGAACGTCCACGTGATGGGGCCCCACAGCGCCACCTTGATCTGCGCCGTTCCCACTTCAAAGTCCCGCCAAGCACCATCGAAGCGATACTGATTGGCGTTCTCGGGGTTGATTTCGAGCACATACAGATCGACGAGATCTGGCTTGTTGACCGTGTGCGCCCACCCGAGATGACGGTTGTGCCCGTGCAGGATCACCGGTGCCCCTGGGAACGTGCCCCCCACTACGTCCCAGCCTTCGTCACTGACCAGATGCGCTTCATACCAGGCCACGACCCCGTCCCCGGGCGGGTGGGAGTTGATATTGAGCATGGTGCTGCCGTCGGCCGATCGCTGTGGACTCACCGCAAACGTGTTTGATCCAACCGGCATCTCCTCCGTCAGCCAACGGCGGGTGGCGGCAAAACCATCGACGGCAGGACTGCCCCCGGGAGCGGTCCCGGCTGCCTCCGCAGACGACGCATCCGTTTTTCGTGAGACCTCGCCGGGCCGCTTCGTGCCCATCAGCGACTTCACCGCATTGTCGACACCGAAGAAGAACGGCGACTTGAAATAGAACCCCGCCACGATGTCGTGTGCGGTGTAGGGCAACACGCCCGCGGACACCTTCGACGGATGCAACGCGGCCCAGTGGTTGACGCCGTCGGCGTAGCCTTGGCACACAGCTCGAACCTCAGGGCTCAACTGCGTTTCAAACTCCGCTTCGACGGTTTCACGGACCCGTAGCAGCTGCACGATGTAGTCGATCGGCGCGGCTTCCTGGCCGTACTTGGCCGCAGCGGTCCCCCGAGACTGCAACAGTGCCTCCTCAATCGTGGCATAGTCGTCCTCGGCATGGGCGTAGCCGAGGCCGTACGCCGTGGCGGCGTCGGTCTTGCCAAACACGTGGGGCACGCCCCAGGAATCGCGAAGGATCCGCACCTCGTAGGTGCCGTCGGTGGGAATCAGCCCGGAGTAATCCGCAGGCGGTTGCAGAAACACGATCAACCCAATCACGAACGTGATTGCCAGCAGTGTCAGCCAAACCCGCCGTGCCATCTCTCGCTCCCGTTGTGCGTTGAGAATCAACTTTTCCCGCTCGTCACCGCTGCTCCCCTCGCAGCGGCACGCTCCTCCCCTGCTCGATCGAGAGCCGCAGCAACTGC
>JBMTLP010000493.1:0-2932 GCA_049433245.1 Pirellulales bacterium | reverse complement strand
AATGTCGACATGATCATGACGCCGAATGCCGGCCCCGACGGCCGCCTGACGCTCAGCGAGATGATCCAGCTCGCCGGTGACAACTTCTCCGCGCCGCTGAATCTCTTCAACTTTGAGTTTGTCGGCAGCATCTCCGCCGACGCCTACCTCAAACTCTACCTGCCGTTTAAGTGGCGAAACATCTGGAGCCACGACTTCGGCAGCTTCACGGTCTTCGACGTCAAGAACAATCCCGCGCCGCCGACAGAGTCCGCGGCAAGTCTTGGCTCGCTGTTCCTCAACATTGGGCCCACCGCATCCCGGGGAGCCGGCTCAACCATTGGCATCGTTGACGAGCATGTTGTTGTTCGTCACGTCAGTGGCGTGGCAGGGAACGAAACGGTGAGCGTGCAGTCCTATGTCGATGGTGTTGCCCAGTATCTCGATGCAAAGGGCAATCCTCAGCCTCAGATCTACTCCGGCATCGACACGATCGTGGGCTTCGCTGGGGATGGGGATGACATCATCGACTGCACGGGTGTTCTCTCGCCCGTGCGAATCGATGGCGGTGGTGGCGACGACACCATTCTCGGCGGCCTCGGAATCAACATTCTTCATGGCGCCAACGGGAATGACTCAATCAAAGGCGGTGGCACCAGCGACACGCTCAGCGGCGGGGCGGGCGATGACATGATGCATGTGATCAGTGGCGAGTCATGGGTCAACGGTGGCGGAGGCAACGACGCGTTCCTGCCGGCGATAGATGGGCCAATGGGCTGCTGCTTTCAGTTTGACAACTCGTTTGGTGGCGACACGATCTCGACCGATGCCTTCGCCGACGCCACGCTCGACTTCTCGCAGGTCACCAAACCAATGTCTCTCACGCTTGGTGCGGCAGGTGGAGTGAGCGTTGGCGGCTCACATGTGGTTTCCTGGATCGGGAAAGGTCCGAAGAAAATCATCCTAGGCTCAGGCAAAGATCAGGTCACACTCGCCCCTGGGTACGATTCGGTGGAGATCGATTTTGGATCCGGAGGAGGCACGGTCGAAATACTCACTTTCGAGCCCGACACGACGGTCTCCCTGGTCGGCCTGAACCCGCAGGAGAAGAACTCGCTCAACGTCTGCGCCCTCGCAGCCACATCGCTCACCGTGTCGGCCGATGGTCTGACAACGAGCGACGGGAGCCGCATCGCGATGGATGTTTCGCATCTTCGCAAGTTGACATTCCACGATCCTGCTGCAGATGTGGTGCTCGACTTTGGGGGAATCGCCCCACAGCGGCTGCAGGTCTCTGCCCGAACGGCAGCCATTGTGTCGGCACTCGAAGCCACTGACGTGCGGATTACTGGAGCCGAGGGTGTGCAGGTAGAAGGTTTGGTAACCGCCGCCAGCGGCGGGAGCGTGCTCCTCGCCACCACCCGGCGTGGAGCGGCCGTCACGATTGGACGCTCGGCACCGTCAACCATCACAGCGAGCCATGGCAACATTGCCATCATGGGGTCCGAACTCGTGATTGGCGAAATGGCCCAGACGCCGTTCACAATCTCTGGCGGCGGTCTCGACAATAAGGCCAAAAAAGTTTCCGCACCCGTCGGCTGGAGGCTCGCTGGGAACAGCCTGGTCTTTGAAGGCATTGACGTTCCGAAGGGGCAAACGGTGTTTCTCAACGCCGCGAACCTAGCAAACGATCAGCTGGTCAAGTCGGGCGAGGGCACCCTCGTTGTCACGCGAGCCAGTAGTCATGCCGGTGGCACATTTGTGGAAGCCGGCACCCTCTACATTCGGCACGTGGGGGCATTCGGCACCGGACCGGTGTCTGTAGCAGCTGGGGCAACGGTGGTGCTCGATGTCGGCTTCGACGCCGTCGAGATGGGTCGCCTGACGCTGGCCGAGGGGGCCACTCTCACCCAGATCACACCCAATGGTCAGACCAGTTCAGAAGCGGCCTTCACGCTCACCAGCCAGGGTACATGGCAGCGGCTGTTCAACACCGGCTCGGAACTGGTTGCTTCGACGTTTGCCCAGTGGAGCCCAGATGTTGACTGGCAGTTTCCAGTCATCGCCGACTTCAATGGAGATGGCCTGCCGGACGTTGCTGCGATGACGCCCACCGGAATGTGGTGGGCGGCGATCAATCGAGGTGATGGGACTGGGCGCAACGTGCGAATGACAGGCTGGAGTGGATCAGCTGGATGGACCGACGTTGTGAGTGGTGACTTTAATGGTGACGGCAGGGGCGATATTGCTGGTCGCACGGCAACAGGAGGCTGGTGGGTTGCCCAGTCGCGACCGATCCTTGTTGGCTTCACGAACAGTCTGTTTGCCCAGTGGAGCACCGGCACAACCTGGCGTGATGTGGTTGCGGGAGACTTCAACGCGGATGGCCGCACAGACATCGCTGGCCGGGCGGCCAACGGAGCCTGGTGGGCGGCTCTGGCAACAGCCAGCGGGCAGGCCGTCAACACTCGAATGGGCCGCTGGGCAGGTGATGCCTTTGTGGATGTGGCTGTTGGTGACGTGAACGGAGATGGCCGGTCCGACATCATTGGTCGATCCTCAGACGGGAACTGGTGGGCAGCCGTTAGCAGTGCTGTCGGCACAAGCTTCTCGTCGCAGTTCATGGCCCGCTGGAACCCATCCATTCTTTGGCAGGATGTCAGGTTTGGTGATATCGATGGAAACGGCCGAACCGATGTCGTCGGCCGCACTCAAAATGGACAATGGTGGGCTGCTTTCGCTCGCGACACTTCAGTGGGCTACGACTCGGTGCCACTCGGTGCCTGGAACCCCACGATCGACTGGAAGAGTGTGGTACTCGGTGACTTCAACTTCGATGGTCGACTCGACATCGCGGGAATCGCGCCAGATACAAAGAGTTCTGATGCTGGCACATGGTGGGCAGGCCTGACGCGAAGTTCAGGCATCGACAACAAGCTATGGGGACAGTTTG
>JBMTLP010000492.1:0-2948 GCA_049433245.1 Pirellulales bacterium | reverse complement strand
AAGCTCAGGGTGAGTTGGGTGGGCCCGCCGTCTTCCGCTTGGTGCACCGCTGCCTTCAACCCAGGATGTTGCTCCTGCCGCAGTTCATCCGCCGCCGCGAGGTAGCCCTCCTCGCGAAGGCATCTCGCAACAACTCGCCGCACCTCATCCTCAAACAGCGGATCGACCGCCGCAGGCTGGCCCTCGTCCCACAGCGGCGGGTCCATGCGAACCGGTCGCCCCTGGTCGTTGACCCACTGGAGTTCACCGGCATTGCCAGCATCGGCCAGCCGCGGCGTGGCGTTTGCAGGAGGCTGTGGGGACGTGAGAAAGAGTTCCACCCGCTTGGCAACTTCGGCAGAAAGACCGTGAATCTCGATCGGTCCCGCGAGCAGCTGCTCGCCGGGCACCACGTCGACCACGACGCGTCGCTGCTCGCCATCGCGCTCTACCGCGGCGGTGATCGCCGGATCTTTGTACCCCTGCCGCTGCAACGCCAGGCTCGCCTTCTGCACGGCGACGTCGCACAACCGCTGATCACTCACATACGGCGCTGTCGCCCGCAGCAGGTCGTCGTCAGCCTGGAGCGCCTTGGCCAACCGGGCGGGAGGAGGCGTAGTGACGCCCCGCACTGCTATCTCCAGGGCTCGCACATGTCCCGCACCAAGTCCAGCGAGAACACACCAAGCCACGACCAAGCAGAATCTGGCCGCCTGGCCAGTTGAAGCGACAGGCACGCGCACAAGAAAGCCCTCCGCAGCACTCGGAACGACAACGTGCGGCGGAAAATAGAGGGTTCAGCGAAGCCGACAAAGCCCAAAAAGGGCCGCTCGAGACAAGCTTCGCTAGCGGTGGCTGTTCCAGGCATCCATCACAAAGTCGACAATGGGCGTCGGATCCGGCAGCGAATGGGGGTGGTGCCCAACCCCTGGCTTGTGCAGCACCACGAAGGTTCCACCGAGGGCGTGGTAGCGTGCTTCGGCGATGGCGGTGTTCTCAGAGACAGGCACGACCTCATCCTCGTCACCGACCACATGGAGAATGGGAACCCCCGCCTCCGCCAGCGGCGCGAGGTTGTCGATCGGGTTGACCGCTGCGGTGAGCGCTTGCTCGTGGGTCAGCCCGTAGGCCTGCAGGCATGTGTCCCAGATATCCGCCCCGGGGCCTGACTTGCCAGCCCGTTTCCCGGCCGGCCAACTCTTGAAATCCATCACGGGCGCGTCGCCGTAGATCGCTGTCACGCAGTCGGGATGCGCAGCGGCCCAGTTGTAAATGAATAAGCCGCCGCGGCTCATGCCCTCGAGCACGGGCTTCTTGGAAAAGTGATGGTCGTCAACGAGAGTGTGATAGAAGTCGTCTCCAATCCGCACCGCTTGTGGGCTGCCGAAAAGGTCAGCCACATCGCAGTACACCACATGGAATCCGCGCTCGAGCATCGCCACGTCGAACTGTGGCTCATGCCCCCAGAATCGGGCCCGCCACACCCAGGGCCGGCCTTCCGCCACCTCCTTGGGGGCGACCACACGACGCCCTGTGTCCGCGTCCGTGTACATGCGGAACCCGTGAAAATCGCCGATATCGCCGGGAAAGTGGTCGCTGGCAACAGATCGTGCCGCGGGGAGCAGTCCAGCCAAGAGCACCGCCAACGCCCAGCCAACTCGCTTCATGCGGCTCCCAGTCTGCATGGCACACCCCTTAGCTAAAGAGTTCCGCCACCGGCACACCTCGGTCGGTTGCAGGCACAGGTCGGTCGCCGGCATAGAGCGTCTCGTTGGGGTCACAACCTGTGGCGGCGAGGACGGTGGCAAACAGATCGGGCACAGACACCGGCCGATCGACGATCTCCGCACAAAGTTCGTCGGTGGTACCAATCGCCTGGCCAGTCTTGAGACCGCCCCCTGCGAGCACGACGGAAAACGCCTTGCCTTGGTGACCGCGGCCACCCTGGCTATCGAAGCTCGACGGCCGGCCAAACTCTCCCGAAACAACGATCAACGTTTTGTCGAGCAGGTGCTTCTCTTCGAGATCATCGATCAGGGCAGCCATCGCCTGATCGAGGCTCTGAATGAGGAAGTGCTGTCCTTGCTGCCCTTCGTTGTGCGTATCCCAGCCGGTGCCGTTCTTGAAGTTGAGGTCGTACGACACTTCCACGAAGCGGCAGCCGCGTTCCACGAGACGACGCGCGAGCAAGCACCGCTGCCCAAACTCGTCCCCATAGCTTTCACGGAGAGCCGCTGGCTCCCGTTCAAGGTCGAAACTTCCCAGGAACTCCGGCCCAGCCAGATTGAATCCTGCCCGAGCCACGGCGATGTCACCGGCCACCCGCGGATCTGCACCAGACTTTTCCAGAAAGCGATCTTCAGCATCGCGGAGCATGGCCATTCGCCTCGCCGCACGTTCGTCGGAGATCCGCGCTGGCCTGACGAGCCCACGTGGTCCAGCGGTCGTACTCGTCACCACCAGCGGACCATGCTCCGCCCCCAGAAACCCTGGATTCCGACCCGCTGAGGGCTGCCCCATCAGGACATAGGATGGCATGAGATCGCTGCCCGGCCCCTTCAGCGCCGAAACAATCGACGCCAGGCAGGGATAGATGACGGTTCCGCTGACGGGTCGCCCCACGTGCATGCGATACGCCGCTGCACCATGCTCGTCGATCACCTCATGGTGCACCGAGCGCATCGGCACGCACCTGTCCAGACGCGGGGCCATTCGCGGTAGATGCTCGCAGATCTCCACGCCGGCAATCGCGGTAGGGATGCCCGGGTAGGCGGAGCCTGGATCCTTGCGCCCATCCTTCGTCACCCGCTTCTGATCCCAGGTGTCGACTTGCGACTGGCCGCCCCCCATCCAGAGCATGATCACGTGCTCGGCGGTGCCGCGGGGCTGGGCGGGCTCGCTGCCGGCGGCCCCGGCCACATGGCGACCAGCAGCCAGCATCCCCACGCCGGTCGCTGCCAGAAAATCTC
>JBMTLP010000491.1:0-2957 GCA_049433245.1 Pirellulales bacterium | reverse complement strand
AGCGCTTGCCGAAAGGACTCGTCGTCATATGCCACACGGAGAAGTTCGGCATCTGAAATTTCTTCATTCATGATTTTTCCTCTTTAGCCGCTTTGACGATGTGTCGGGAGCGGCAATCCGGATCAAATCCCCCCAGCCCTTGAGGTGGGCCACCCCGAAAATCGTCAGCGCAACAGGATCAGTTGCGGGACTGCATCAGGTCCCACCCAAACGATGGCGTCTTGGTCAAAGTGAATTCCAATGGCTTTGGCAGGCTCCAGGGCCAGACCCAACGCGAAGTAGCTCTTCTCCGCTGGCCATTCGGTGCCTTCTTCGCTGCCGGAGCCTTCAATGGTCTGCAGCTCTAGCTCCTGAAGCCTGCCGGCAAGTTCGGCATGCCCGAGCTCGTTGGCTTCATCGGACTGGATAGCCCCACGCGGGTTGTAGGCGGTCAGGAAGGCGCCACAAGCGACGCCGCTGGCAGCAAACAAGGCAGCCAGGCGCTCAGAACGCTTGCCAATGGTCAAGACAATGGCTTCCGGGGTGTGCCCGAGCCGGTAGTCCGTGGCAAGGTAGGCGCGGACTTTGTCGGGGTGGATCTGCGTCGTTTGAGACATAAAAAAAGCCCTCCAGAGAGTCTGTGGAGGGCCGACGCATCTCCCGGTTGGTTGCTCCGGCTGGAGCCGCATCCGCTTTCGCGTCCACCTTGCCCGGGGGCAGGTTGGTAAGGCCGTCGGGCCTTGTCTTGATGCAGACTCAACTGTAACCGAATCGTTCTGCCTGTCAAGCCAGGCCCAGGCTCATCCCTTGAGCCTGGCCCCCAGCACAATATTTCAATCTTTCAACCACAGATTGAAAATTTTGCACTATGCTGGTGTTTTCTACCACCCACCTGGCCAAGACCATGCCATCCAGCACAGCTGACAACGCCATCATGACCATAGGAGAAGTCGCCGACTACCTCAAGGTCACCGAGCGAACGATCTACCGGCTGGCAGGGGCCAAGCAGATCCCCGCCTTTAAGGTGGGCGGGAGCTGGCGCTTCTCGAAGGCAGACATTGACGGTTGGATCAAACAGCAGTCCGCGATTGCCGATCAAAAACTAGCAAAAGCATGAGGAGATTAGCCTGTATGAGCGGTTTTCGATTTTGCAAGCGCCTGGTCGGTGTCTATGAGTTGTTTTCAAATGATGTAATCGCATGCAGAATAATATCTGAATGCGTACGGAGCGAAGAATAAATGGCAACAAAAAAATCGGCAAAAACTAAAGCATCTGACACTCGCGCCTTTGAAGCACAGCTATGGGAAGCGTGCGAAGCTCAGCGGGGCTCAGTTAATGCAAGTCGCTACAAACATCCCGTTCTGGGTCTTGTGTTTCTCAAGTACGTGAACGATAACTTTGACCATCACCGCCAAGACCTTGCCGCCAAACTCGCGGACGTCGGCAGCGAGTACTACTTGGAGCAAGAGGGGGACCGAGCAGACGTTCTCGAGGACCGCGATGAGTACCTTGCACAAAACGTGTTTTGGATCCCGATCGAAGCACGATGGTCCGAGATCCGCGACAACGCCGCTCAACCCGACATCGCCACCCGCATCGACAAGGTCATGGACGCTATTGAGCGTGAGAACCCGATGCTAAAAGGCGTCCTCCCCAAGAGCTTCGCTGCGAGCGAGATCCCGACCCGCAACCTAAAAGAGCTCATTAGCATCGTCGACGGCATCACTTTCGGCGACGAGGACCACGATGGGCGGGATAAGCTCGGCCAGGTCTACGAGTACTTCCTCGGCAAGTTCTCCGGCATCGAAGGCCGCGCTGGTGAGGACTACACGCCGCGGAGCGTAGTGGACCTGCTCATCGAGATGCTAGAACCGAACAAGGGGCGCATCTACGACCCTTGCTGTGGCTCTGGCGGGATGTTTGTCCAGTCGCGAAAGTTCCTATCTGCCCACGGTGGCAACAACAACGACCTCGCCGTATACGGCCAAGAATCGAATCCGGAGACATGGCGTCTCTGTAAGATGAATCTTGCACTGCACGGCATCGAAGGCAACCTCGGCGATCGAGCAGATTCATCCTTCACCGCAGATCTACAGCCGGACCTTCGAGCCGACTTCATAATCACGAACCCGCCATTCAACCTTGGAGAGCGCGGGAGCACCGGCTGGGGTCGCGAACGTCTGATGGAGGACGCGCGATGGAAGATTGGTGACACACTCACGTTGCCGCCGGCATCGAACGCGAACTTCGCCTGGATTCTCCACTTCCTCTACCACCTTGCGCCCACTGGCTACGCTGGCTTCGTTCTTGCGAACGGGGCGCTGTCGAATGTCAACCGATCCGAAGAAGTTGCTATCCGCAAGGCGCTCATCGAGGCCGGCGTCGTCGACTGCATCGTGTCGCTGCCGACCAAACTGTTCGCGAACACTCAGATCCCAGTCAGCCTCTGGTTTGTTGGCCGCAACCGCGGCAAATCCGACAAGCACCGTGCCCGTGAGGACGAGACCTTGTTCATCGACGCACGCAAACTCGGCCATCTCGTGTCGCGCCGCCAGCGCGAGATCGATGCAGCTGACATTTCGAGGATCGCTGAGACGTATCATTCGTTCCGCAACCTCAAGCCGGCCACGCCGTACGCGGACATTGACGGCTTCTGCAAGGTGGCGACCCGTGCCGAGATCGCGCAGCAGGGCTTCGTGCTCACGCCCGGCCGGTACGTCGGAACACCCGAAGCCGACGAAGATGAACTTCCCGCCGCCGAGCGCCTTGAGTTGATCCGCAGGCGCCTCTTTGAGGAACTCGACCAGTCGGCCCTCATCGAGAAGCGCCTCCGCGACCTCTTGAAGCAGGTGAAGAGCGATGAGTGAGAACGACTCGAGCAGCTGGAAGCTCTACAAGGTCTCTGAGTTCGCCGAGGTTGTAGGTCAATACCGTTTATGTTCCATTGGGTATTAAGGTTGGTATCGAACGGGTTATT
>JBMTLP010000490.1:0-2957 GCA_049433245.1 Pirellulales bacterium | reverse complement strand
GGCGGCAGCAGTGCCGTGTCGATCGCAATCGTCCGGCGATACGCGCGGCTGCGATCGAGCCAAAGTGATTCGCCCGACGCGTACCAGCGACCATCGTTGAACCACTTACCAGAACTCGCCGAGTAGGGAATCTCCTCCAACGCCGATTGATCAAGCATCCAGCCAGAAGGCTTCGCGGAAACGTTGAGCACCTCAGCCGCTTCGATCGCAGCATCGAGTTCCTGCATCTCCATGTCGACGAAGGCATCGCTGCCCTGAACGACTTCCCCGGTCGCCGGGTCAAGCAGATCGTCAGCGTCGACGGCGGGCCCTCCGCCTCGCTCTTCCTCAAACGAGAACAAGCCCTCAGGCAGGGCCTCGTCGGCCAGAGAATCCAACGGCCCCTCATCGCGCTTTGGCTCTGCCATCACGCTCGCTGGCAGCGGCGCGGCAGGAGCCTGACCGCGGGCAAGTTCGGGAAGCGATCCGCCCAGTGCGGTGGCCGTGAGCACCAGGCCGAGCGTCCATCTCGCTGGCAGCGATGGCTCTTGAGCAACGGTTTGGTTGGTGAACCCGCAAAATCGAGTGAGTTGACGCATAGCTGTCTCGCACGGCACCCCTGATGACGACCCACACCGACAGGTGGGTCATACGGGTAGGGTCATCGGCATCGTCACAACCGTTTCCGCAGGAAATTTCGGGAAAGTCCGCGGCTAGGCCCCAATCCCCCCACCCTGCCAAACCGGTGAACAGCGATCAACGAGCAAAACCGTTCATGACCCGGATTGCTGCAAGAGAACGCGTGGCCCGGTCGATTTTCATGAAGTCAGAGGTTGCAGCACACGGAAAACGGCTTCCGCCAACAGCAGGGAGCCCCAAGAGGACGGGGTCGTGCCACTCAAACGCAGTTATCTGTTGCTCGTCGGGCTGGTGCTCTTTTTTATGGGAGTCCAGTTTCGCGTTGTGCAGTCCTTCACACTCAGCGAGGGATCCAGTCGCTTCATCGCCGCCCAGATGGGAAAGGTGCCTGAACGCACGATCGCTGCCTGGCCCGATGTGGCCGCTCGGAAGGTCGTCGAACCCCCGAACTGGCTTGGCCTGGCGCTGATGTCTGTGGGCTCGGTGCTGACCCTTAAAAGCCTTTCGATGGGTGGGGACTCAGCGGCGAAATCAAACCGCTTTGGGAACTGATCAGGGTCGCCGGTCAGTTTTTGAGGGGGAATGTGGTATGCTCCTCGCTCGTGCTGAGCAGGCACAGGCACGTTTCCCCTGGATCGAACCACGGCTCCCTTGAACTACCTCGCCTCCGCGATCCGGCAGTTCGACCTTGAGTCCACTGGCAAGTGGTTCATCCTCTCTGCGGTGATCGGGCTCGTCGCCGGCATCGGCGGCATCGCCTTCCACCTGACTGGCCAGGTGGTGCAGCACTACGCCCTTGTGGAGCTCGCGCATCTCCAGCCTGGTGAGGCGGAGGCCGAGGGCTCGATATTTCCGCACGACGAACCGGAGCCGCTACGGCCCTGGATCCTGCTGGCGGTGATGGCGGCAGGGGGACTGGCCTCGGGCGTGTTGGTCTACACTTTCGCACCAGAAGCAGAGGGGCATGGCACCGACGCGGCGATTGATGCCTTTCACAACAAACGGGGAGAGATTCGAGCCCGTACGCCCATCGTCAAAACCATCGCCTCTGCGATCACGCTCGGCACGGGGGGATCCGCCGGCCGCGAAGGGCCGCTCGCCCAAATCGGTGCCGGCTTCGGTTCATTCCTCGGAGGCATCCTCCGTCTTTCTCCGCGCGATCGACGGATCCTGCTGGCAGCTGGCATGGGGGCGGGGGTGGGAGCGATCTTCCGTGCTCCGCTTGCGGGCGCCGTGTTTGCCGGTGAAATCCTCTACCGCGATGCCGACCTTGAGAGCGACGCGATTGTGCCGGCTGCCATCTCTTCAACGGTGGCCTACTCCGTGTTCTGCCTGTGGCTCCCCCCGTCACTCCGGTTCACGCCCCTGTTTGGAAAACCGATTGCCTACGAGATCGGCTCACCCCTCGAACTCCTCCCGTATGGGGTGATGGCGATTGTGCTCGTGCTCGCTGGGGTGCTCTACATCCGCACCTTCTATGGCATGCACCGGCTCTTCAAGCGACTGCCGCTGCCCCCCCACGTGAAGCCGATGATCGGTGCAACCCTAGCGGGCCTGGTGGGGCTGGGCGTGTACCAACTCTTTGACCACAACCTCGATGCGTTGTCGGTGCTCGGGAGCGGATACGGCACGCTCCAGAAGAGTCTCGGCACCACCGCCAGCGTGGCGGTGCCGCTCCTGATCACGGTGGCCTTGGTCAAGATCTTGACCACCAGCCTCACGATCAGTTCCGGCGGCTCTGGCGGCGTGTTTGGGGCGTGGATGGTGATCGGAGGCTGCCTCGGCTCTGCTATGGGGCAGCTCTTTCACGCATGGTGGCCGGAACTCGTCCGCCAGCCCCAGGCGTTTGCGGTTGTGGGCATGGCCGGCTTTTTCTCCGGATGCGCTCGCGCCCCGCTGTCGACCGTGTTGATGGTGAGCGAAATGACCGGTGGCTACGCGCTGCTCCTGCCCACGCTTTGGGTCTCCACGCTCACCTTCCTGCTCGGACAACGCTGGACGCTCTACGTGAAGCAGGTTCCCACCCGCCTCGACTCCCCAGCCCATCGTGGTGACTTCTTCGTGGACGTGCTGGAAGGCATCTATGTGGAAGACGTCTATCGCAAAGACCGCCACCTGCGACTCATTCACGAGGGCACGACCCTCGAAGGCATCGTGCACGCGCTTGCCGAAACCACGCAGCGATACTTCCCCGTGGTCGACGACGACGGGAGCATGATCGGCATCTTTTCTTCTGAAGACGTGCGCAGTTACCTGTACGACGACACGATCTGGAAAATCGCCAACGCCCGCGACGTGATGAAGAGCCGCGTGGTGACCGTTCGTCCCGACGACGACCT
>JBMTLP010000489.1:0-2966 GCA_049433245.1 Pirellulales bacterium | reverse complement strand
GAAGATCGCTCCCGCGTTAATCCACGACACAAGCATCTCAAAATCTGCCGGCGAAACCTGCCCGCCACCTCGCGGCATGTCGCCGGTGCGGATCACCTCCACCAGTCGGCTATTCGGCCCGTCGCCAGGCACGACGGTGCCGCTCGCAGCCAGAACCGCGAAGCTCTGCATGCTGAAGTCGCCGCGATTTCCTTGCACGTGGCAGCGCCCGCAGGCCCCCACGAGCAGGGGCGCAATCTGCCTGGCAAAACTCGGGCCTGCAGGCTGAGGCACGATCACCATCGCCGGCGGCCCTCCCCGAGCTGGCTGGCGGCGGATGCTCTCGGCCCGCCGACGAAGCAGATCTTGGGCCGTCGGCAGTCCTTCCACGGTCACGGCGTCAAAGGCGAGCGTTCGAGCCAGTTTTTGGCAGGTCTCCGCCAACTGCCGTATCGCCGTGGCCTCCACCTCGCGGCCGAGATCCGCGGCCTCTCCGAGAGCCTGCCCCGCCTCCGCGAGGCGCTCTCCGGCGTCACGAGAGCGACCAGCCGCCAGCGATTCCTGGGCGGCCAGCAGAGCCTCCTCGGCCCGCACCAAAGCAGCTGGCATGGTCGACTCGTCGGCACCGCGTGTTTGCCCGTGACCAAGCCACGCTCCGAGCAGGCACAGGCCAACCGCCCCCAATCGCCACCCCAGACCCGCTGAGCATCGGCTTCTCTGGATTCGAACCATCCTCGCCCCTCACTTACCGGTTGAACAGCCAAAACGCAGCCACCACCGCCGCCGACGCCAGGGCCGCGATTGCCACACAAGCATAAAGGCCCAGGACTCGTCGTGACCGCCGTCGCGGCGTCGCGGTCCGCGCGGTACCGTGCCGCACGACTGCTCCTGCTGCCAACTGCGGAAAATCGAGTTCGTTGATCTCCGCCAGCGAGGCTGCATCCCAAACACCAATGTCGCCGTTTGGGCCCAGCGGATCTGGCGCCGACTTCGACGGGTCGAGTTTTTTCAGCGACCGCTCGAACGACCGGCTTTCAAACACGCCTCCCTCAGACACGCCAGCCTGCTGGGGCACGATGATTTTCGCCGCACAGCGGGGGCAGTCGATGGCGTCGCCGGCCCAACGCCGCGGCACCTGCAGCCGTCGTCGACAGTTGGTGCAACGAAACACGACTGGCATTGCATTCTCCGGCCGTGACCGAGGTTTTTCGACAGCTCTTGGCTACGACGCTCGCGACCGGCTCCGCTCACTGCGGCGATGCTGCCGACGAAAACGGCGGTGATCGGCTTCCAGTGAGAGCACCGCGAGACTCGCCGACACAATCGCCGACACAACCACGATCACCCACGCCACCCCCGCTGCCAGGGCAACAAACGCCCCGACTCGAGCCGCTGTGCGATCCCCCACCGACGCCAGCAACGCCGACGCGCCGACGGTGACTGCGATCACAATCGGCAATCCAACTACCCCGATAAGAGACTTCAGCAGAATTCGATGGAGATGACGATCCACACAGCACCCGACAGGACAAAATGCGCTTGGCTGACTGCATTCCTCGCTCACCATCCGCTCGTGCGCCCGGAACAGATCCGCTCTTCACGCACCCTCTGCGGCGTCGCCTTCAAAAGACGAACATGCAGTCACCTGCCATGGATTTTGCGGCCGCCAAACCGCTAGAGTCAAGGAGGTGGCTTCGCATTCCTCTTTGCTGCAGACGGTTGCCCTTATGGCCTTTGCCCACACACACAACGGCTCAGGTGCCAACTTTGTGACCGTACTCGCCGTGGCTTGCCTGCTCACCTGCTCGCCCGCCAGGGCAGATCGTGTCCGGCTCGACGACGGCCGCGTGCTGACCGGCAGCTTTGCCAATGTCGCCGGCGTGAAAACCGACCCATTTGCAGATCGTCAGAAGGCTGAATCCACCCCGATCCTCGTCTGCGATGATGGGCTGTCGAGAACGTTCGTGCCCAGACGGCGAGTGGAAGCGGTGGAACCGGCCCCTGAGCCAGCGATTGAACGCATCGGTATCCCCCAGCGAGTTGCCACCGGCGGACGCCGCATGGCCCAGATCGGCGGCCTGCTCGAGGTCACACCGTTTGACGAGTGGGGCCGCCGCATCTTCAGTGTGGCCACACCGAATGGCCGCGAAGATGTGGTGCAGGGGATCACGGAAATCAATCCTCGCTACACCCGTGTCGAGGGGCTGATCACCGACACGCCGATCCAGATAGACACCCGGTTGGCGACCTCATCGATCCCGCGAGAAACCCTGGCGCAGATCATTGAGCAGTACCTGGATCGCGAAGACGCCAACCAGCGTCTCCGCCTGGTGCGTCTCCACCTGCAGGCGGAGCGTTTCGAGGATGCGCGGGTCGAACTCGACCAGGTTCTCAACGACTTCCCGGAACTCGCCCATCTCGCCGATGAACGATCGCGGCTGGCGCGGCTGGCTGCAGAGGCCATCCTTCGCGAGCTAACGCTCCGCGAATCCTCCGGCCAGCATCGGCTCTCGATGCAGCTGCTCGATTCGTTTCCTGCCGATGACGCCGACGCGGTCGTCTTGGAACAGGTGCGAGAGCGACGGGATCGCTACCGTGACCGCATCGCCGCTGCCCGCAGCCTCTCCTCGCGGCTGCAAGACCTCGCTGCGAAACTCGATGACTCCGCCGACCAGGAGGCTGCCCTGGCCGTCATCGCCGAAGTCACCTCACGACTTTCCTTTGGCACCGTCGATCGCTTCGCCACGTTTCAGCGCATGACCGATGGTGACGAGATCCCCGCTGACCGGGCGATTGCGCTGGCGATCAACGGCTGGCTTGGCGGAGCCTCATTCGCAGACGACAACTTGAAACTTGCCCTGTCGGCCGTACGGGTCCGTGACAAACTCCGGCTCTTCCTCAACACCGCATCCGAGGAAGAACGGCGGCAGGTTTTTGACGACCTGGGCCAAGAGGAGGCCTTCGACGCGGGCACCGTGGCAACCATT
>JBMTLP010000488.1:0-2966 GCA_049433245.1 Pirellulales bacterium | reverse complement strand
CTTGAGGTTGACCCCAAGAAGGCAGCCAAAGCCGGTTGGGATCCGCACTTGGAACTCGTCTACCACCTCTGGAGTACCCAAGCTCGAGTGAGTCTCGTGCTGAAGGCGAAGTTGCCAAGGTGGAAGGGAGATCAACCGGGGCAGTTGCCCGAAGTGCCGAGCGTGGTGGGAGTATGGCGGACCGCCGACTGGCACGAACGAGAGGTTTTCGATCTCTCCGGCGTGTTGTTTGTGGGTCATCCTGACCTGAGGCGGATTCTCTGCCCGGAAGATTGGGAGGGCTATCCGCTCCGCAAGGATTATGAAATGCCGCTTGAATACCACGGAATTCGCGCCCGCTGAGGCTTTTCCAGCGCGAAGGGCTGCGTTCGCACCACTCACCTAGCAAGAGACGGAAAAAGGATCAGGAACATGTCGCAGGTCATCGACGACGACCCGAGGATTATCGAGTTCGATGTTCGAACCGATGAGATGCTCGTGAACATGGGCCCACAGCACCCCAGCACGCACGGTGTGCTACGGCTGGTGTTGAGGACCGATGGCGAGGTCGTCTCGGAAATCGAGCCCCACATCGGCTACCTGCATCGCTGTGCCGAGAAAATTGGCGAGAATGTTTCCGCGCGTCAGTTCATCCCGTACACCGACCGGATGGACTACCTCGCCGCGATGAACATGAATCTCGGCTGGTCGCTGGCCGTCGAGAAGCTGATGCGGCTGCAGGTCACCGAGAAGGCCCGGCACCTGCGGGTGTTGATCGCTGAGTTGAGCCGAATCGCGAGCCACCTGGTTGGCATGGGCGCCTATGGCCTCGATCTGGGCACATTTAGCCCGTTCCTCTACGCCTTCCGCGAGCGAGAGAAGATTCTCGACCTGTTTGAAGAGGCCTGCGGCGCGCGGCTGACCTACAGCTACATCACAGTTGGCGGCCTGACAGCGGATCTCCCGCCGGGTTGGCTCGCACGCTGCGAAGACTTCCTGACTCAGTTTGAGCCGGTGATCCGCGAGTATCACACGCTGCTGACAACGAACGCGATCTTCGTGAAGCGGACTGCGGCTATCGGCGTGCTGTCGCCGGAGTGGGCCATCAACTACGGTCGGTCCGGGCCGGTGCTCCGCGGCAGTGGTGTCGATCAAGACATGCGTCGTGACGGCGAGTCGATCTACACCGCCATGTACGACGGCTATGCCTTTGAAGTCGCGGTCATGAAGGACGGGCACTATCCCCGCGACCACGTCTATCCCGCTGTGCCGCACGACGCGGTGCTTGGCGACTGCTGGCACCGGTTCTTCGTGCGGATGCTGGAAGTGGTGCAGTCAATGGATCTGGTTCGGCAGGCCATTGACCGGTACTCGGCGTGCAAGGGGCCGCTGGGCGAGCCGGTCAAGGTCGCAGAGAAGATTCCTGCCGGCGATGTGTACCTCGAGACGGAGTGCCCGAAGGGTCAGATGGGCTTCTATCTCGTGGGGAATGGCACCGCGATTCCATGGCGGGCGCGAGCCCGTTCGAGTTCCTTTTCGAATCTGTCCGTGTTGGCAGAACTCTGCCACGGCTGTCTGATTGCGGACGTGCCCGCGATCGTGGGCAGTCTCGACATCGTGATGGGTGAGATCGACCGTTAGTCACCGGACGTGCGGCCCCGGTTTGATGGCCCCCACTTGAGAACCGTGGCGAGTTGGTGCAGACTTCGTGCAAAATTTCACGAAGTCGCTCAGAGACGGCTTTTGTCGATATTTCAGCGACTTTGTGACCCGTGTGGAGGTTGGTGAGCCGAGATGGCTGAGTACCTGATCCAGACAGTAGGACTGCCCGAGTGGCTCACATGGTCGCTCATGGCCGTTCTCTCGGCTGTGCTGATTCTCAACCTGATGGCGGGCGGAGCGCTCGTGTTCATCTGGGCCGAGCGGAAAGTATCTGCCCGTATCCAAGACCGCCTTGGGCCAACCCGCACCGGGGGCAGTTTCGGCTGGCTGCAGTCCTTGGCAGACGGCATCAAACTGTTGGCCAAGGAGGATCTGATGCCCGAGGGGGCTGACGGAATGCTCTTCCGTGTCGCTCCGTATGTCAGTTTTTGTGCGTCATTTGCGGCCTTCATCGGCCTGCCGTTCGCCTTCGACATGGTGGGGCTCCGCCTCAACGTGGGTGTGTTCTACGTCGTCGCGGTGCTGGGCTTGGAAGTCTTTGGGGTGATCCTGGCTGGCTATGCGTCGGCCTCCAAGTGGTCGCTGTTTGGTGCCATGCGAGAAGCGGCCCAGGTGGTGAGCTATGAGGTGCCGCTGGGAATGTGCATCGTGGTGCCCGTGATGATCGCCGGCACGATGGACCTCGTCACGATCGGCGAAAAGCAGGCTGGCTGGTTTACGAACTGGTATGTGTTCCACGACCCCTTCACGTTCGTGGTGTTCTGGGTGTACGTGACTTGTGCCGTGGCCAGCGTGAACCGGGCTCCCTTCGACCTTGCCGAAGCCGAGAGCGAACTGGTGGCTGGCTTCCACACCGAATACTCCGGCCTGCGGTGGAGTTTCTTCTTTATGGCTGAGTACAGCTCGATGTTCTTGGTGAGTGGGCTGGCGGCCGTCCTGTTTCTCGGTGGATGGAATGGGCCCGTGCCGCTGGCAACGCTCGCTGGGCTGAGTGAGGGCACCGGTGACACAACGGGCGTTCTCGTGCGGCTCCTCGGTCTGGCCAACCTTCTTGGTAAGGCCACGCTCGGGGTGCTCATCATGATGTGGATCCGGTGGACGCTGCCCCGGTTGCGAATTGACCAGGTGATGACGACGTGCCTGAAGTACTGCACGCCGATTGCTGCAGTGATGTTTGCAGGTGCGATGACGTGGCTGTGGGTGTTTCCTGGTGGGGTGCTGACGCTCGACGAAGGTGCTCGCCGTCCGGGAGAGATTCGCGAGTGCTGGCTGGAAGGGCCAGGGGGCCGCAGACCCGCTGCAGTGACGGAGCCGGCGTGGCTCCC
>JBMTLP010000487.1:0-2975 GCA_049433245.1 Pirellulales bacterium | reverse complement strand
CACCAACGGCTACCAAACGAATCTCTTCCTGACCGCCAAAGGCGAACATCGCAACTCCGTGATGCCGAAGGTGGTGGAGTGCGTGCCAGACTCGCTTCAGGTGGAGGTGGGAACTCCCTCGGCAATCGGCGATGGAGTTGTGGTCCGCATCCCGTTGGCGATCAGCATTCCGGCTGGCAGCCCGACCTGCAATCATCTCGGCAGTCAGCAGGGAGGCCTGGGCCGCATCGTGCTCGAGACCGGTCACCCTGACTCGCCACAACTCACGATCCCGGTCCGTGTCGCTGTGAGTCCGTAGGAGGTCTCGGCGTCTTCGGCCCCGCAATCCGTAACGGAGGCTCTCGTGTCGTACGCCGTGTTGCCAACAGGATCCTGGACGCGTCTCGCAGTGCTCTGCACCCTCCTGGCCGCCTGGGGTTGGTCGGTGCGTACGGAAGCCGCCGCCCCAGCAACGTCGATCCCCGACCGTGGGCCCGAGACGAGCGACGCCGTGGCCGAATCCCTGCGGCAGAAAAACGGCTCGATCTTCGTCGGCTGGAATAAGCCGCAAGCGGTGCTCCTGATCACAGGCGAACTCAACGGCTACATCGAACCTTGCGGTTGTGCGGGGAAAGAAAACCAAAAGGGCGGGCTCAGCCGTCGCCAAAATCTGCTGCGGGCTGTCAAAGCCGCAGGCTGGCCACAGGTCTCCGTCGACCTCGGGAATCAGGTTCGTCGCTTCGGCCGACAGGCGGAAGTGAAGTTTCAGTCCGTGGCAGACGGTCTTCGTGAGATGGGCTACGGCGCCGTCGGATTTGGACCTGATGACCTCCGACTACCTGCGGAAGAGCTGATCGCAGCCGTGGCTGCTGTTGGTGATCAAGGCACACCGTTTGTGAGCGCGAACGTTGGCCTGCTTGGTCTTGATGCAGGCATCACTCCCCGTTTTCAAGTCGTGGAAGCGGGTGGAATGACGATCGGCATCACAAGCGTGCTTGGCGACAAGGAGTCGGAGTCCATCCGCAACGATTCCTTGGAAATGATTCCTGCGGCCCAAGCCTTGCGCGACGTGACAGGATCCCTCACAGCCGCGAAGTGCGACGCTTACGTGCTGCTCTCGTATGCCTCGCCAGAAGAGAGCAAGCGGCTTGCTGAAGCCTTTCCGCAGTTTGACGTGGTCGTCACGGCAGGCGGAGCAGACGAGCCGCCGATGATTCCACCACAATTGAGCAACAACGCGGGGGTACTTATCGAACTTGGCCACAAAGGTATGTACGCCGTCGCCGTTGCCTTCTATGACGACGAGCAGGCAGCCCGGTCTTCGGTACAATCGGTGATGAAGACCGCCTCAGGCACGCCGTTCCTCACGCAGCGGATCCCACTCGACGCCCGCTGGGGCGAGTCAGATGAGATGATCCGCCTGCTCGCCAGTTATCAGCAGCAACTTGAAACGCTCGGGCTCAACGGACTCAAGCTCGGAGCGACGCGGCACCCCACTGGCAGACGTTTTGCCGGCAGCCAAGCCTGCGCCGCCTGCCACGAGTCGGCCTTTGAAGTCTGGGAAGCCTCCACGCACGCCTCCGCGCTGGTCACCCTAGAAGAAGCCACGCCACCCCGCGATCATGACCCTGAATGCCTCTCCTGCCATGTCGTGGGCTGGGTCCCACAAAAGTACGAACCCTACGAAGGTGGTTTCTTAAGCCGACTCGAAACACCGCATCTCGCGCAGCAGGGCTGCGAAAACTGCCACGGCCCGGCTGCAGCTCACGCAGCCGTGGAGGAGGGGGATGTGGTGGCCAGCGAGGTTGAGCGAGAGCGGCTGCGAACCGAACTCTCACTGAGCATTGCTACGCCAGAGGGGCGAAAAAAAGCAGTCAACAACTGTCTTGAGTGCCACGACCTCGACAACAGCCCGTCGTTCGACTTCGACGAGTACTGGCCGACGGTCGCCCATTAAAAAGCTGCCGTGGGAACCACTTCGTTCGTGCGGAGGCTGCCACAGCTGCCGGGAACAGCACATGTCGCACGGGGCTGCTCAGCCTTCGCCAAGCGCGGCGAGCGCTTCGTCGGGAATGTTGAAGTTTGCCGCCACGCTCTGAACGTCGTCATGGTCGTCCAGTCGCTCCATCAAGTCGAGCACTTTCCGCGCCTCACCCGGACTGTCCACGTCCACAGAAGTGGTGGGCTCTCGAACGATTTCGTTGGATTCGACGGAGAGCCCTGCGGCTGAGAGGGCGTCGATCACACCGGTCATTGATGAGGGCTCGCATCGCACCTCCCAGTGCTCCGCGCCACGACTCACATCCTCTGCGCCGGCCTCGAGCGAGATCTCGAGAAGTCGTTCCTCGTCGCACGCGTTCAACGGAAGTCTGACGAGGCCCCGTCGCTCAAACATCCAAGCCACGCAGCCTGTTGCTCCGAGCTTTCCGTCACACATCTCGAAAATCTTACGGATCTCAGGAGCAGTGCGGTTACGGTTGTCGGTGAGGATTTCGCAGAGCACCGCGACGCCTCCGGCTCCGTACCCCTCGTAGATGCTCTCCTCGAGGTTGCCGCCTTTGAGTTCCCCTGTGCCTGCTTTGATGGCACGGTTGATGTTCTCTTTTGGCATGCTGACAGCCTTGGCAGCATCGATGGCATACCGCAGCCGCAGGTTGGCATCGGGATCCGCACCACCATGCTTCGCAGCCACGATGATCGCCTTGGCGAGCTTGCTCCAAAGCTTCCCGCGTTTCGCGTCGACGAGTGATTTCTTACGGGCGATGTTCGCCCAATGGGAATGGCCTGCCATGTCCGCTACCTCCTGCCACGGCGTGGAGAACTGTCTTGGTCCGCAGCCTAACGAGGCTTTCGCTTGGCGAGTTGCCGCGAGTGGCCGCTGCCACTGGTCTTGCTGCCAGCAGCGGGCTTCGCAGCCACTTTTTTCGCCTTCTTCACTGCCGCCGTCTTCGAGGCCGGCTTCTTCGTGACATCAGCCCCCTTCTTGGCAGCAGCCG
>JBMTLP010000486.1:0-2991 GCA_049433245.1 Pirellulales bacterium | reverse complement strand
GCCTTTCCGGCTGCAACTGGCGGGTGGCGCGCCGCGAGAGGCTCGTCGTGATGGTTGCCAGTGAGAGGGGAGCCGAGACAGCCGACTCCGGGCGGAGCACGTCATGAATCCGCTCGATGACGTCGGTCACTTCCGGATCGTTCCAGAAGTAGTCCTCTGGCCAGGTGACCACAATATCGACGCCCATGGTGCCTCCAAAATCCCGGTCGAGGCCTGCGAGGGCTATGGACGAGGTACCCCCGCGAGGGAGCGCGTCAGTGATGCGGTTGTCTGCCTCGATCTTCCCCGAGGCCAGGAGCAGAGCTACGGTGCCCACCACACCAAAAGTGGCCACCGGCCAGGCATGGTGCAGAGACCACGACGTGAGCCTGCAAGCAAAGCGACGAATCCGACGCGGTGATTGGCCGAGGTGAGCCCCGCGCCAAAGCCGATCGGAGGCCATCAGCGGCGTGAGGGCTGTCACGGCCAGGAAGCTCGCCACGGCCCCGGCGGCTGCCACGAGGCCGAACGTTCTGACGGCCTCGATCTGAGCGACCGCAAGGGAGAGGAATCCTACGGCCGTCACGAGGCTCGTGATTCCGCAGGCCGCGCCCACGCGTTCCACCGCCGAGGCACTCGCCGCTCGCGGATCAAGACCTCGTCGTGCGCTGCGACGCATGTCTTCAATGAAGTGAATCGAGTCACACGTGCCAACCACCATCGCCAGTGAGGGCACGATGCAGGTCAGCATGTTGATCGGCACATCGAACAGGGCCAGGAGCCCGGTGGCCCAGATGGCTCCGATCAGCGGCGGAAAACTCGCGAGGAGCGTAGCTCGCCAGCTGCGGGCGGCCACAGCCGACAGCACGACCGCGACCACGATGCCAAACGAGTTGAAGACAAGGATGTCACGTCGAAGGCTGGCTACCGCTTCCAGCCGCAGCGTCGGCATGCCGGTCAGTTCAAAGTCGAGCACGCCTGAATCGCTTCGTCGCTCAAGAACCTCGCGGATCTCGGGCAGTAGCTGAGTGAGGTGGCGTGGCTTTGCCATCTCGGTCGCCAGGCGGACCTGCACCAGCGTGCTGTGGGCGTCTGACGAGACGAGGGTGCCCGCGATCAGCGGATGCTCACTGAGGCGGGCCTTTACCGCGTCGATCACCTCGGGATCGGTCTCGTGTTCATAGCCCCGGGGAAGGGCGGTGAGCAGACCGCCGAGCGGTCCTGCCCGGCGGACGTCAAACAGCGAATGGACCTTGCTCACGCCCTCAAGATTGCGAAGTTCGTCGCACAGCTGCCGAAGCTCCCCAAGCACCACTGGGTCGAGCACGTCGCCGCGGCGGGTGTTGGCTCGCACGATGCAGTCGAGGTCGTGGGTGCCAAACCGCTCCGCCACCCGGTCGGCCATCGCAAAGTCATCTTCTGAGCCTCGCAGCAGGCCGCGGAGATCGTCGTCGAGCCGCAGCTGCGTGATGCCGATCGACGCAGCAGCCGTGGTGAGCGCAATCGCGACCGCGAGCCAGATGCGATGCCTGTCGAACAGCGACTGCATCATGGCATTACACGCGGAAGAGGAGGGCAATCGGTGGGCAGCGAGGAGGCACGGCTGGAACGCAAAAGCCTACTTCGTCTGCTTGCCGCTCGCACGCCGCTTGGTCGGCTTGGCTGCCTTGTCCTTGGTTTCGGCCACGTAGGCAGCCCAGGCTTTGGGTTGCGAGGTAGGCAGCTGGTCAAACTCGTCCGGGTCGACGATCCAGCCGCGGCAGGACGCCGCTTGGCAGCCGCAGCGAATGGCGGCGTCTGCCGGCCAGCAGTAGTCGATCGTCATTTCCTCGCCGGCCGAGATGCTGCGAATGGTCTGCAGCCAGAGCCGATCTTCGATGGGGGCGTCGCTCTCCTCATCGACCCAGTAAAAAAGCTCGCAGTTGGGCTCGCAGCTGTGGTTGACGAACCGCAGCGGAGGGCCCGGTTCTAGGAATCGTCCGCTTTGCAGTTCCATGCAGTAAGTGGGGTCGGCCGGGTGTTCGTCGAGCACGTCACCAAAAATCTCCCCCACAACGACGTCGGCTCTCATCGCCCGCTGCGCGAAGACTCCTTTGCCGACCGAGGTTTCTTCGATCCGAATCTTCCGCATCAGCCGGTCGTATTCGCGTTGCTGTGGGGTCAATGTTTGCTTTGTCTGTGCGGTCGACTTCTTGGAGCGGGTCACGGAGGCTCAGGCATCCTTTCCGAGGGTGATGGAAGCGTGCTGGGGCGGGGCGAGCGAGGACAGGTTAGGCGGCGGTGAGTTCGTCGCGAACACGCTCGAGGAGTTTCTTCGTGGCTGTGATCCCGTCGTCTTCGGAGAGGCTGCTGCCCTCATACTCCACGCCGATAAACCCGTGGTAGCCGGCATCGAGCACGAGCTGGATGGCCTTGCGGTAATCAGTGTGGGTTTCGTTGCCATCGGCGTCGAAATCGTGGCTTTTGGCGCTGACTCCCTTGGCGAACGGCATCAGTTCTTCGATCCCCTTGTACCGGTCGTAGTCGTGGAAGTTGCCGAAGTCGGGAAGCGTACCGCAGTTGGGCCGGTCGACCATCTTCATCACACCAGCCAGCCACTCGCCGTTGCTCGAGAGGCCACCGTGGTTTTCAACGATCACGGAGATCTCAAGTTGCTTGGCATAGTCGCTCAGGCGAGCCAGCCCATCGGCCGCGAGCTTCTGCTGCTCGTCGAACGAGCCCTTGCTGGCTGCGTTCACCCGGATCGAATGGCAGCCCAGGCGTTTGGCAGCCTCCACCCAGGGGAAGTGGTTCTCGATGGCCTGGGTGCGGGAGGCGTCGTCTGGATGGCCGAGATCGCCGAGTCCGTCGCACATGATCAGCAAGTTCTTCACACCCACGTCGTCGGCACGCTGAGCGAGTTCGCTGAGGTAGGCAGCATCCTTGGCCTTGTCCTTAAAGAACTGGTTGACGTAGTCGACGGCATGTATTCCAAACCGCTCCTTCGCCACTCTGGGAAAGTCGAGGTTGTCG
>JBMTLP010000485.1:0-2993 GCA_049433245.1 Pirellulales bacterium | reverse complement strand
CTCGCGACCGTCACCCTGCAGAACTTCTTCAAGCTCTACAGCAAACTCTCCGGCATGACCGGCACCGCGATGACGGAGTCGGGAGAGTTCCTCAAGATCTACAAGCTTGAGGTGATTGCCATTCCGCCCAACCGCGGGATGCAGCGGATCAACCACCCAGACGTGATCTACCGTACGGAACGTGAGAAATGGATTGCGGTTGCCGACGAAGTGGAGCGGATCAACCGCTGGGATGCGATTTCCCTGAGCGACGGATCGTGGCGGACCGGAACGATCGTCTCAGAGAACGAACACGAACTCCAGTTCGAGCCTCGCCCATCAACCACCGGCGACACCAGCCAGAAGGCGGGGCACCGCGAGACGATCGCCCTGGACAAAGTCCGGGAAATGTATCGACGGGGCCTGCCTGTCCTCGTCGGCACCGTCTCCATTGAGAAGAGCGAACATCTCTCGGCATTGCTCGACAAGCGGGGCGTGAAACACCAGGTGCTCAATGCCAAGCACCACAAACGCGAGGCCGAGATTGTTTCTCAGGCTGGCCGGCTCGGGGCGGTAACTATCGCCACGAACATGGCCGGCCGTGGCACGGACATCATCCTGGGAGGAAATCCCGAAACGATGGCCTGGGCCAGGTTGCAAGACATCTACCCCACCAGGCTCGACGTGCCTCCGTCCGAGTGGGATGCCCTCGTTACCGAAATCTCCGAGCGGGAGCAGATGAAACCCGAAGGAGAGAAAGTTCGCGGCATGGGCGGCCTGCAGATCATCGGTACGGAGCGACACGAAGCGCGCCGCATCGACCTCCAGCTTCGCGGCCGTTGCGGACGCCAAGGCGACCCGGGGAGCAGCCGCTTCTTCCTGTCGCTGGAAGACGACCTGATGCGGATCTTTGCCGGTGAATGGGTGAAGAACATGCTCACTCGCCTGGGCATGCAGGACGGCGAGGCGATCGAGAGCAAGATGGTGACCCGACGCATCGAGGCCGCTCAGCGAAAGGTGGAAGAACGCAACTTTGAAATCCGTAAGAACCTCCTCGAATACGACGAGGTGATGGATGAACAGCGGAAGCGTGTCTACGGCTTCCGCCAAGCCATCCTCGACGGCGCCGATTGCCGCGAGTTGATCATGGAGATGGTCGATCGACAGATTGACGAAAACATCTCCACGTTCCTTGCCAAAGACTACGGTGCCGAGACCTATGCCAAGTGGGCTTCCGGTCAACTCAGCTGCGAACTCGACGGATCGGATTACCGTGGCCTCTCTCCGGAAGAAGCGGAGCGACTCGCGGTCGATGAAGCGATGCGGAAGTCTGAGACTCAGATTTTCGAAGCCATCGAAGAGAACCTGCCCGCCGAAGATGACGAGAGCGAGTGGAACTGGGGCGCACTCGCCAGCTTTGCCAACGCTCGCTGGAAAACATCCCTTCGCGACCGCGACCTGAAGCGGATCGGTCGTGACCAAGTGGACGAATATCTCGTCGAGCAGGCCCGCGAGGCGATTCAACGGATCGATCTGTCGGAAGGTGCCCGCTTCCTGGCCAACGACTTCGGTGTCCGCAGCGCCTGCGGATGGACCGAGTGGAGGTTTGGAGCCACGCTCGACCCCGCCGAAGTCGGCACGCTGGAAGTCAACGACTTCCGCAAACTCGTGGAAAAGAAAGCTCGTGAGATCTACGCCGAGCGGGAAATTGTGTACCCGGTGATCGTGGGGCTTGCGCACTTCTCCGGACGGCAAGCCGATGGCTCCCGCCGGCTCGACCGCGAAGGTCTCCTTGCCTGGGCGCGACGCCGCTTCGATGAGACGCTTTCTGATTCGGACCTGGCGACCAGCGATCTGGAGCAACTGCGGAGTGTGTTGCGAAACGCTTCTGCCCGCCGCCATTCCATAGACACGCGGATCCGCGAGCAGGCGATCGCCAAACTTCAGGCAGCCATGCCCACGTTTCACGAGCGGGCCCACGTCGGGCCACTCGGAGAACTCGCCTCGTCCCTGGCCACGTGGCTGGAGACCGAGGCAGGCAACCCTGCTGCTGCGGAAGCGGCCAAGCGGTCCACCGTTGACACCGTCGAGCGGCAGGTGCTCTCGGCGATCGATGACGCTGTTCGTGGCGAAATGCGACGGATGGAGCGGGCCGTGCTCCTGCAGATCCTCGACAACGCCTGGAAGGATCACCTCCTGGCGATGGATCACCTCCGCTCGAGCGTCGGCCTGCGTGGCTACGCTCAGGTTGACCCGAAGGTGGAGTACAAGCGCGAGGGGATGCGGACGTTCGACCTGATGTGGAAGGGAATCGACGACCGCGTGACCGACATTGTCTACCGCATCGAACAGGTGGAAGACGATGCCCTCAAGAGTACCTGGAAGGAGACGGCCGCAGTGCATGCGGATGCCTCCAGGGCGGCATTGGCACCTCCTGCTGCCTCAGCAGCCGACGCAGGGCAGCCCGGCGATACCTCCAGTGACACCAAGTCAGAACCGATCCGCAACATGGGGCAGAAGGTGGGCCGCAACGACCCTTGCCCGTGCGGAAGCGGGAAGAAGTTTAAGAACTGCTGTGCTCGGACTGGTGACGGCGCCCCCGTGCAAGCCGGCCAGGCGGGATAGCCCGGCCGGCTGTCAGCCAACCGTGTCTCATGCCGTGCTTACCGCGGCATGCCGTTCCACGGCTCGTGCCGATGCGTGGTTGATGCTCGCCTGATGCTCGACTTGCTCTACATCCTTTTGGTGATCCTGGCCCTGCCTTGGGTAATCTGGCGGAGGATGGCGGGACGCCGCCCCGTCGCGGCAGTCTGGCAGCGGCTGACGGGGGCCGTTTCGCTCCCGCCGACCCCTGCAGGGCATCGCCGCATCTGGCTCCATGGCGTGAGCGTGGGAGAAGTGGCCCTGCTCGCTTCTTTGGCCGCGCGGTTGCGGCACGTGGCGGAAGCCGAAGGGGAACACGTGGAGTGTGTGCTCTCGAGTTCCACCACCACGGGGCTGGAGGTCGCCCGCTC
>JBMTLP010000484.1:0-2995 GCA_049433245.1 Pirellulales bacterium | reverse complement strand
CATCTCCTGACCGCTGGCGGCGGCATGGCATGGTGGTTTGATCGCGTCGGTCGACTGGTGCTCATCGACATCAAGGATGGGCAAACGCTCACCACCCTGACGCCCGGTCGCTTTCAAAAGCCGATCGTGAACAAGATCACCAACCGGCTGTACCTCGCCACCCATGACGGCGTGGTCGCGTCACTCGCACCGGCGGCGGAAGTGGTGGCGGAAGCCGCAGAATCCGTTCCGGCGGCCATAGCCCCTCAGCAGCCTGCCACGCCCGCAGAAGACAGCGATCCGTTTGGGCCAGCCCCTTCGAGCGGTGCACCCGTGAACGCCAATCCGGGCCAGATGGACGATTCGGATTCCGATCCTTTTGGCGTAGATCCCGCTGGCGACGATCCGTTTCGTACACCAGCCAGCGAAGACGACCCGTTCACCGCCCTGCCGTCGCGTCGTTTAAGCCCCACCTGAGCCGCTGTCTCTTGGAGCGGTCAACCGTTTGGCGTGATCTGGAATCCATACCGATTCAGATCGAGGGCGAGCATCAAACAGCCAATGGAGATCGCCACGAAGGCGAGCAGCAGCATCGCCGTGTAGACATTCACTGGCGGTGGTCCGGCATCACGATCGTTGTCTGCCATGATCTTCGTCTGCCTACCTAAGGGGACTCGGTGGATCAGTGGAATAGAACGGCCTGCTCAGCCAAGGCTCAACTCTTGAGCCGCGAGGCAACGCGATCGCCACGCTGAATGAAGCCACGCTTGTATTCAGGGATCACCGTCGCCACCGCCTTGTCAGGACGAACTGTCACAATCTTCACTCGACCGAGATACGTGTCGTCTCGATAAACTTCGAGTTCGTGACCTTGCTGGATCCCATCGTCCCCACCGAGTGACAACTCAATCGCATCTCGCCCCACCGCAGTCACCACACCGTCAACAGCCGGCAGTTGGTCACGAGGCAGCGAATCAACGCTCAGCCCCATCTGCTGCAACAGCACACGAGCATTGGCTACCTGCTTTTCCAACTGACTCTTCCGCTCACGAGCGATCACGAGCAGGGATTCTTTCTCGTGAAGTTCCACGGCCATGTCGGCTGTTCGCTTCACCTGATCGTCAAGGGTCTGCTGCTGCTGCTTGATCGAATCACGCAGGTCATTGATCTGCGTGGTCGCTTGCTCCAATTCACGGCTCTTGGAAGCGAGTTCGTCCTGGGCCTTGTTGCGGTCTTGCTCCTGCTGGTCGACCCGCTTCCGCAGCTCTTGCAGAGCCTCATTCTTCTCGCGGAGGGCGGCCTGGATCTGCGCGATCACGGTGTCGCGGGCAACTTCCGACTCCTTGACGGAGTTCGTGAGCGTGTTGATCTCTTCCTGCAGCTTCGTCGCATCGTTTCGGGCCGTTTGCAGTTGGCCTTCTAAACCCTGCGACACATCTCGCCAGTTGGTGTGCGATGAGTAGATCGCAACTCCAAAACTCATGAACACCAGGCTCATGATGAAGACAGCGAAGACGAAGATTTTGCCAATAATATTCATACACTCACCACAGACAGGTGCTGCGAGGACGACCGCCCCATGCGACCACCATAGTTGTCAATCGGCAGGGGGGTCAACGCGTCTGGAAGACATTACCTGCTGCCCGCAACCTCACCCATATCAGCCCCGCCACGCAATAAACCGGCTTTCTCCACCGAATTTCGCGACCACCCAAAGCCCGCAGCTACCGCAAACACCGCAATTGCCGAGATTGCCGCGGTCGGCCAACTCCCCCAGAACAGAAAAACGCTCCAGCGACCGTCCGGGCTGACCTCCGCTCGCACCGTCGCCGGAGCTCGCTTCGGACCACGCCGGCGAACCCGTCCACTCCCGTCAACCCAGGCAGAAATCCCGGTGTTGGCGGCGACCACGATGGGCGTCCGCACCTCCACAGCCCGCAAGACTGCAGCGGCGAGGTGCATGTCGAGTTCGCTCGAGCCCCAAAACCAACCATCGTTGGTCAGGTTCGCAATCACGTCAGGCCGTTTCCGCTGCCGCGAGAGTTGCCGTACCAACGTCCGCATCGCCCGCGGCAGGGTCGTCTCGTAGCAAATCGTGGCTGCCACCTCGAATCCCGCGACCTCGACGGCCAATGGCGTGGTGCCTGCCGTGAGACCCGCCGGCAGAGGAGTCAGCCGATACAACCAGGGAAAGCGATCGGCGAGAGGCACATATTCGCCAAACATCACTGGGAACATCTTCTCGTAGCAGCCCAAGGGGGTGCCTTTGGGATCGAGAAAGAGCCCGCAGTTGTAGTTGCGAACGCCCGTCGCCGCTGCAGGGGTCACCACCTGTTTGTCGAGGCCCACGAGCCACGTTGCGGCATATCGCCGGGCGTAGGCTGCCAGCGGCTCGTACCGCTCTTCCTCGAGTCGCTTGCGGGCGGCTGCCTGCACCTCGTCACTGTCCGCGTCGAACCGCTCACCCGGCCGCTCGCCCAGCGCCTGCCAGACAACAGCCTCGGGGAGTTGCTCCCTCGGATCGATTTCCAGCAGCCCCCACCGCCACATGGTTTCTGGCCAAACAATCAGATCAGGAGGATTGCCTGAACGGAGGCCGTCGATCGTCAGTTCGTCATAGTGCCGTGCAACTCGCTGCGCTCCGCCGGGATCCTGTTTGAGCTCGGTATCGATGGAGCCCTGTACGAGCAGTACGTTGAGTTGCCGCTCCGCGCGAGGCTCCCCGCTGAGCCGCCAATGCCCATAGCTAACGGCGAGCGCCAGTACGGTCGCAGCCCCTGTCAGGAAACCGGCGGCACGCCCCCAGGAACGCGCCCCCTGGCTCGCCGCCACCGCAGCAAGCGACTCCGTCACGCACGCGGCGACCGCCATCACCAGACCACTAAGCCCCACCGCGCCAAACACGTCTGCCGTTTGCAACACCGCCAGCCAGTGAACCTGCGTGTCGCACAGCCCTCCCATCGTGAAGCCTCCCAGGAGCCAGCCACGAAGGTGCTCGCTTCCCAACCAGGCGACC
>JBMTLP010000483.1:0-3013 GCA_049433245.1 Pirellulales bacterium | reverse complement strand
GCATCTGCTGGCGAAGAGTCGCGCTGCCGCTGCGGTGGTGCCGCGGGCTACCGGGCCAATCGACCGACCGACGATTGAAGTCGACGACGTGCATGCCGCATTCGCCACCATCGTGGCGATGTTTCGTCCGCAGCGCGCTGCCGCTGCTGTCGGTGTCAGCCCTCAGGCCGCGGTCGATCCAACGGCGGTGATGGGTCAAGGCTGCGCCATCCATCCGTTCGCGGTGATCGGTGCCGACGTGGTGCTCGGTGACGACGTCACTGTGCACTCGGGCGCACGGATCGCAGCAGGTTGTCGGGTGGGGAGTGGGAGTGTGGTGCATGCCGGAGCCGCACTCTACGACGACACGATCCTGGGCGAGCGGGTGATCGTGCATGCCAACGCGGTGCTGGGAGCGCATGGCTTTGGCTACAAGGTGGTCGTGGGCCGCTACGAGCTTTCTGCCCAACTCGGTTGGGTTGAGATAGGCAACGATGTGGAAATCGGTGCTGGCACCACGATCGATCGCGGCACCTACGGGCCCACCACGATCGGCGAAGGCACCAAAATCGACAACCAGGTGATGATCGCCCACAACTGCCGCATCGGCCGGCACAACATGATCTGCTCGCAGGTTGGCGTGGCCGGCAGCACCTCAACAGGTGACTGGGTGGTCATGGCCGGACAGGTTGGTGTTCGTGACCATGTGCACATTGGCGACGGTGCCGTGCTCGGGGCACGCTCGGGCGTCTCCAACGACATCCCCGCCAAAACCACCGTGCTCGGCGAGCCGGCGATCGAGTTGCGTGAACGCAAACTTCAGTTGGCAACGATGTCGAAGTTGCCTGAGATGCGGAAGCAGCTCAAGGGGATTCTTGAGAGAATCGCCGCCTTGGAAGCAGAGTCCGGGTGTGGCCGTCAGGAGGCTGCCTAGCAACTGCCGTGATCTCGACTGCCACGATCTCCAACGCGTCGCTGAACTGCCAGCCCTCCTTGCTCCGCGGAGACGATGCGTCGCCATCTTTAGCGGGTGAGACGATCGGCATCCTGGCGGGTTGGGGTCGCTTCCCTGTGGCGGTGGCGGAGGCGATTCGCCGCAACGGTGGACAGGTAGCGGTGTTGGCGGTGCGAGGGCACGCCAATGAGAAACTCCAAGACGTGGCTGACCACTACGACGAGGTGGGCGTTGCCGAACTGGGCGGGGCGATCACCGCGTTTCGGCGATTCGGTTGCTCGCGGGCGACCATGGCGGGCAAGGTCCACAAGACAAAGATTTTCGCCAACGGGGCCTGGCTGCACCATCTTCCGGATTGGACAGGGCTCAAAACATTCTGGCCGCATTTCATCAGCCGTCGCCGTGACAACCGCGATGACTCCCTGCTCTCGGCGATCGCCACCACGTTCAACCAGGCAGGCGTGCAGATCTGCCCTGCGACCGACTTCGCTCCGGAGTTACTTGCCTGCGGGGGCGTGCTTGCGGGACGCACGCTGTCGGCCTGCGAGCAAGCAGATGTGGCGTTTGGCTGGCAGCTGGCCAAGGCGCTTGGCCGTCACGACATAGGTCAGACGGTCGTGGTGAAGAACCGGGCTCCGATTGCGCTGGAAGCCATCGAAGGGACCGACGCGTGTATTCGCCGGGCGGGGCAGCTGTGTGGTTCTGGCGGACTCGTGGTGGTCAAAGTGGCCAAGCCGCAGCAGGATCTCCGGTTCGACATGCCAACGATTGGCGTGGGCACCCTGCAGTCGCTGCGAGCGGCTGGCGCGAGTGTATTAGCGATCGAAGCGGGGCGAACGATCCTGGTGGAGCGGCCGGAACTCGTGGCGTTTGCCAACCGCAGCGGGATCAGCATCGTCAGCTGCTACGACGACGCGGGAGAGGTCGTCCTCTCCTCCGACACCTCGTGGGCTGCTTGAACGCCGCGCCGGTCGCGAGCCTATAATGGGCAGATGCGACGCACACTCATTGCTGATTCTGTGGTTCTGCCTGCCTGGTTGAAAATCTGGGCCGCTTGTGTCTTGTGCTGCACGCCGTGGTGTGTGCTGCCCGCGGTGTGGGCTCAAGAGGATGACGCCCCTGCTTCCCCGCCGCCCACGCACTTCATGGGCCGGGAGATCGCCCAGACGATGCACTACACCGGCGCTCCGTGGCTGGTGCGGGAGAGCCGTCAGCGGGAAGAAGACTGCCGCCTCTTATTGGAAGCCCTGGAACTCAAAAAAGGGCAGACGGTCTGCGACCTCGGCTGCGGCAACGGTTTTTACACGCTTGAAATCGCCAAGCAGGTGGGGCCCAAGGGATCGGTCTACGCCGTGGATATCCAGCGAGAGATGCTGCAGATGCTGATGGAGCGAAGCAACCAGATCGGCTTTCGCAACATTCAGCCGGTGCTCGGGTCCGCCACCGATCCCAACCTGCCCGCCGGTGAGATCGACCTCGTGTTGTGTGTCGATGTGTATCACGAGTTCTCCTATCCAGCAGAGATGCTTGCCGCCATTCGGCAGAGCCTCGCGGAGGATGGCCTCTTGGTGCTCGCGGAGTTTCGGGCTGAAGATCCCGCGGTGCCGATCAAGCCGCTGCACAAGATGACCAAGGCCCAGGCCACCAAGGAGTTGGCGGCGTGTGGCTTTGAACTCGCCCGCGAGTTTGACCGTTTGCCGTGGCAGCACCTGCTGTTTTTCAAAAAAGCCGCCGACCCTGCGGCCGCGTTCTAACGATTGCAGCATCTGGTTGGCTTGGAAGGGGCTAGGTGGGCGGTTTTGCCGCGTGGACCCTGCGAATTGCCCGGTTTTTGACGATTCCAGGCAGCGAATCGTGTTGCGTGTCACCTTCTCCGGCAACATACTGAAGGTGGACGAAACGTCGTGCTTCACGACACAGCCAGTGCCCCCCTTCCGGACGGGGAGGCAACTGCTGGATGTGTGCTTGTGGAGCGAAGACCCGCACCGGGATCAGCGCGTGCCTCTCAAACCCTCGAGCTACCGTTCGGCAGACGCGGCATCCCGCAATCCGCAGGGTGGTTCGCTCGATCCGGAGATC
>JBMTLP010000482.1:0-3015 GCA_049433245.1 Pirellulales bacterium | reverse complement strand
CCGCTGGGGAGTTGGCCTTTGGTGTCGTGATGGTTGTGGAGCGCGAGACCGTACTGCTTCAGATTGTTCTGGCATGAACTTCGGCGTGCGGCCTCGCGGGCAGATTGCACTGCCGGCAGGAGCAGTCCCACCAGCACACCAATAATCGCGATCACCACCAACAACTCCACGAGCGTAAATGCTCGACAACGTACCGACGCCACCCATTTCTGCGTTCGCATGGAGTCCTCCAAAAGAAGTGAAGAATGAAGAGGAACGTGCCTAACACGACTTTTCAACATAGTTCCCCCCGGAACTTCCCGTAGCCTACTCCTTCGGGGGGCGGCAAGGCAAGTGCCTTGTCAAGACACTGAAAAATCCCCCGTACATCGTCGCGATATCCCAGTCGCACCGAAACCGCGGTCGCGCGGAGCACGAAAGTTGGTTTCAAGAGGCATCCGCGGCCTAATCGGTCACCAACACATTCCTCAAGGGTACGATCATCGGGCGGATTCGCCCGGCTTCCTCTCCTACCCAAACACCAGCGACGATATCGGTGCGGCCGTCGCCGTCGATGTCTGCAAGTCCGAACGCAGCGTGTTCACAGCTGTCCCGCAGGATGGAATGCCTCGTAAAGTTTCCATTCGCGTCTTGTTCAAACCAAGCGATGGCATCGAACGATCCCGGCGGGGCTGCCTTGGCGTCTTGAAACAGGGCGCAGGCCACGATGTCGATGTCGCCGTCGAGGTCGATATCTGCCGCCGATGCCTGGCAGGCCCCAACCATCTGCCCGACTTCGGCAACCTCAAACGATCGATCACCACGGTTGCGTAATAGGCGAATGCCGTGGTACGGCTTCGCCAACCCACTGTCGAGCGTGTCTCCATTTGCGTGCAGCACATCCAACCAGCCGTCGCCATCAATATCGAAGAGTTCAAAGCCGCTAGATCCCCAGGAAGGATCAGGAAGCTTCAGGATTGTCTGATGGGTGAGCATCCCCGGCCCGTCATTCCAATACACATCAATCGTCTCATGCTCTTGGCCGAAGGCCGCAATCAACTCGCAACGCCCATCGCCATCAAGATCAGCAACACGGACAGCAACGGCTCCGTGCCTCTCGTCGAGTATGGTATTGCGATAGGTGCCATCTGGACTGGCGAGGAGCAACCTCAACGCCCCTGATTGCCGCCAACCAAACTCCGCAACAACCAAATCGATTCGCCCATCATCATCGGCATCAAAGGGCTGTGCCTCAACGACTCGAGCAAGCCCCTCTTGGAGGAGCGGGGACGCGTCCTCGCCGTCGCGACTGACCAAGCGAACGCTTCCTTTCGCATGATCCGCAGGCAGAAAGGAGCCGAGATCTCCTAGAAGAAATGTGCCTTCGCTCAGCGGCCAGGGCGCTAGTCGGCACGGATGGTCGCCTTGACCAAAGACTTCCACAGCAGGGTTTTTTGTGCCCACATCGATCCGAAAAATCTTTCCTGATCGCATGTCACTCGCCAAAAAATCTCGCTGCAGCGGACGCCAGAGAAGATGTGATATCGCCGGATCAGGCTGATCGAAAACGTCTGCAGGAAGTGCGAAGGGCACAAATCGAACCGCCGTCGGCGAGACTTCTTGCTCTGATGCCGGGCTGATTGGCAGCGACTCCGGTGATCGGCTGGCAAAAAACTCGATGGCGTCTCGTTCCAGCGGACGGATCAGATCGTCACGTCCGCTTTCGAGATAAAAGTCATAGCCCTGGCGAACTTCATGGGCCCACCGCGCCCGGGGGAAGCTCGTTGGCAGCGGAAGCGAGTGGCAGTCTCCGCAGAACGCCGTGATCTCTGCGGCAGACTCGGCACTGACAGGGCTTGTGACTACCGAGACTCGGGTGTCATCGCTCTCGCGCTTGCCACACCCGGCGATGAGGATCATGGCAATCACCCACCGCCACATCCAACGAGTAGCTATCTTCATGATTCACTCTTTTTGCACCACGCCGCGATCCATTCAGGCACGAGCCCCCCAGGTCGCCGTTGTCCATGGCGACCGCGAACTGGCTAACATCTGACGACAGGGGCATACCACGTTCATCGGCTGGCAGCTTCATGGCGTGAAAGTCTTCCGTGGCAGTTGCCGAGCAGCTGCGCATCGGGGCTCGCAGCCACGGCGTGTACCCAGCCGTCGTGTGCGTCAGCGACTCGCACAAGATCCGTTTTTTCCGCTGCCGCTTCAGACCAAGCCAGTCGCCCGTCGTAGCCGGCGGTGACCAAACCCAGATCGTCGGGGAGCACCGCCATCGGCTGCACCCAGGAGTGGTGCCCTCCATCAAGCGGGCTCACCGTCGGTTCCGCTCCTTCGCCACCTCGGACGAGTTGCTGTAGCGGTGAGTTCTCTGCTGGAAAGAAGAGCGATCTGCTAACGGTGGCAAACCTCACGGAAAGCAACGGTTTGCCGTGCTTGTATTCGAGCACCTGATGCGTCTTCGTGGGATCGATCATCACTCCAGCCCTCCTACTCCACGAGTTCGTCGATTGGCCCCTTCGCCGGATGGGCCATGGAATGATCGCGGCCCGGCACATGAAAATCGCTGAGGGAATCGACGCCGATGGCCTCCAGGATCGTGCGAAACACATGCCCATGATCCACCACACAGTCTTCCACAGCGGTGCCATCCGGGTTCGTGCGTCCGATGATTCATGCAGGCTGAAGAATAGCCCGGTCAATGGCTCTTCCTCAACCATCACTGTGGCGATGAGCGTCTCGTGGCTTCGAATCTCCCCGCATCCGGTTTTTGGGGAAAGCTGACTTGTTACCGCCTTGTGAACGCTCGGCAGTCGGTCGCTGGCCAACAGTTTCAGCCTCTATCTTGGGCAGGCACCCGACCATCAGCTCAGATGCCAACGAGCCTGGCGGACGCGGTCGATGTAGCTTGAGTTGGAGGCGGAAACAAAGGTCTTCCCCCGGCCGAACGGCTCTGGAGTCCACGCTGCCTGCCCGCCAGCACCTGGCCAAAGCGCTCAATGCACACCTGCGTCAATTTGCGCGTGT
>JBMTLP010000481.1:0-3021 GCA_049433245.1 Pirellulales bacterium | reverse complement strand
GGGCCGGAGCGAACCACGCCCGCTGCACCAGCCAGCGGAGGCCAGGGGGACGGCGAACGCTCGAGGAGCTTTGGGACGCCCCGTCCCCTGCGACGAGACTTTTGCCGCCCCCGGGCCGGAGCGAACCACGCCCGCTGCACCAGCCAGCGGAGGCCAGGGGGACGGCGTAGCCTCTCTTGTGCCGGCCTCCCGAGCGTGGTGGAATGGCCGGTCCTTTGGGTTTTCTGACGAGAAGAGAGGATTTCGATGCGCTACGGACTCAATCTGCTGCTCTGGACCGACCGCATGCACGAAGGCATGGAGCCCATCGTGGAACGCGTGAAAGCCATGGGGTACGACGGCGTCGAAATGCCGATGTTCGAACTGAACGAAAGTCTCTACGCCGACTGGGGAAAGCGGCTCGATGATCTGGGTCTTGCCCGCACGGCGGTCAGCGTCCGCGGCACTGGCGACAATCCAATCAGCCCGTCGGCGAGTGTGCGAAACGCGGCGGTCGATTCCCTCAAGCGAACCATCGACTGCTGCCAAGCCTCTGGCGCGATGGTACTGGCAGGCCCCAATCACTCGGCCATTGGTGAGTTTTCTGGAAGTGGGCCCACGGAAGACGAGTTCAAGTGGGGCGTCGACTCCCTTCGCCAGGCCGCTGAACACGCAGGGCAGGCGGGCGTGACCTTCGCGATCGAGTACCTCAATCGCTTCGAGAACTACTTTCTCACCAGTGTCGAGCAGACCGTGCGATTCGTGCAGGCAGTCGATCATCCGGCGTGCAAGATGATGTACGACACCTTCCACGCCAACATCGAGGAAAAGGATCTCGCGGCAGCGATCGCGACTGCTGCCCCGCACACGGCGCTCGTCCACATCTCGGAAAACGACCGCAGCATTCCCGGCTCTGGGCATGTTGACTGGAACACAAGTTTCGATGCCCTGCACGCAGCGGGCTACGATGACTGGATGGTTGTGGAAGCTTTTGGGCTCGCTTTGCCGGGGATCGCGGCTGCGACCAAGATCTGGCGGAAGATGTTTCCGGATGAAGACACGCTCGCTCGCGAAGGCCTGGCCTTCATGAAGCAGAACGTGGCCCAGCGGTGGGGCTCTTAGTCAGACACGCGGCAGGGGCGTGACGGACCGCACGCCACCTCACCTTGGACTCAGTTGGTCATGTATGCGTAAGGAGACGCTCCATGCCTCGAACCGGCGGACCAGCGCCAGGTGAAGGTTTTCGTGGACGGCCCTCAGATGGCGGGCTGTCGATCGACCGCCTCGCGCAGGCGTTTGCTGCAATGATGGGGACTGGCGAGCCGTTGGCGGCGGAAGAATCGAGTTCGGAGGACGTCGCCGTCGATGTCTCGCAGGACCTCGATGCCGACAACGCCGATGCCACCGATCCCGATGAGTTCTGTCGAGTAACGCCCGCCACTATCCTCGAAGCGATGCTGTTTGTGGGGATGCCTGGCGGCGAGCCGCTCTGCTCACGCAAGGTGGCCTCGCTGATGCGAGGTGTGCGGCCGCAGGAAGTGGACGAAATCGCGGAAGAACTTCGTGCGAGATACGACCGCCAGCAGCGGCCCTACGAAGTCATCTCAGTGGGATCGGGCTGGGTGCTGCGGCTCCGCGACAGCTACCGCCAGTTTGGACGCATCCTTGAGCAACGAGCCAAACAGGTCCGACTCGGGGAAGAAGAACTCGACATCCTGGCGGTGGTGGCATGGAACCAACCCGTCCGCCGCGACCAACTCGTGGGTCTTGGATGTGATGCAAGGCCCACCACCCTGCGACAGCTCGTCCGCCGCGGGCTCCTCCGCCTCGTGACGGCTGAAAAAGGGGAAGAGCCGTCCTACGAGACGACGGAAAAGTTCCTCGACATCTTCAAACTCGACAAACTCGCCGACCTCCCCAAGCCGGATGCTCCGCCGGCCTAGCGCCCTCCGTCCGTGAGCAGCGTGTCGACGATGGCCGCCACCTTCTCCGCATGGCCGTCGGCTCTCACGTTCTTGAAGACCTTCGCGACCCGCCCTTCCGGGTCGATCACGAACGTGCTCCGCACGATGCCCATCGACTTCTTGCCGTAGAGGGTTTTCTCACGCCATGCCCCATATTTTTCCGCAACGCGATGCTCGGGATCCGCCAGCAACGAAAACGTGAGGTCGTACTTGTCGCGGAAACGGGCGTGGCTCTCAACGGAGTCTGGGCTCACACCCAGCGTGACCGCGCCACGGGCGTCCAGGTCGGGCTGTAGATCACGAAATCCGCAGGCCTCTTTCGTGCATCCCGGCGTATCGTCTTTGGGATAGAAATAGAGGATCACGTGGGAACCCCGGAGGCTCGAAAGTTTGAGCTTCTCCCCGGTGTGAGTCTGCAGCGTGAAATCAGGGGCCTTTTGGCCCTCCTCAATCCAGTCAGCCATGATCATTCCGAGTTGTGCGCCTCGAGGGAGGAATCTGCTCCGTCGATGCGGCCCCAACGCCGCACGCTTGGTCTCCCTCACGAGTACCCTCATTCTACGACCTGCCGCCGCAGCGGTGAGAGGCACAGCGACGCCATGAACAGCCACACGCAAGCACCCGAACCACAGGCGACCACCTGGGCCTGCCTGCTGACGCCACCGGGACGGTCCGCACTCGCGGTAGTGGGTGTGCGGGGACCGGCGGCGGAAGAGGCTGTTTCGACCTCGTTTCATCCTCGAGGCAGCCAAGCTCTTTTCCTCCGCCCCGACCACTCGGTGATCTTTGGCCGTTGGGGGGGCGCAGGCGGCGAAGACCTCGTGGTCGTGCGACGAGCCGCCGACGATCTTGAGGTGCACTGCCATGGAGGCACCGCGGCCGCGGCGGCCATTCTCGCGGACCTTACGGCAGGCGGCTGCCAACAGGTCAGCGGCAGCGAATGGGTCCGACTCGCCGCTGCCGCCCCGCAAACCGAGCGGGCCACCATTGCTGCTGAAGCACGACTGGCGCTGTCCTCGGCTCGTGGGCCCCAGGCCGCACGGATCCTCGCCCATCAACTCGCCGGCAGTTTGGCAGA
>JBMTLP010000480.1:0-3023 GCA_049433245.1 Pirellulales bacterium | reverse complement strand
TGACCGTGCTGGGCGGCAGCGACGATCGCATCCCGACCCGCTTGCGGATAGCCGAGGAAGGCAGCCACACCATAAAGCAGGATCGCCAGGAGCAGCCCAAACAGGACCGGCCTTGAGGAACTCCCTCGATCGCCACCGTGGGTCGACGAGTGCGCTGCTCCGTGCACAGGAGCTGGCTCGGATTTCACGGATTCGTCGTAAGGTAAGTTCGCCATCGCGATCCTCGGGCGGTGTTTCTCAGCGGTGAGCGGGAGCCAGTGGCGTTGTTGGCACCAGTTCTGCCCCAAGAAGGGCCCAACTGCCCCCATTTAGGGAGCGGGCGATGGCAAGAACGGCAGCCTCCGTGGCAGAATCCTAGGGAAGTCGCTCGCGGATGGAAACCTGAGTGACCGAGAATGGAAACGGAGTCGCGCGACGGATGCCGGATACACCAGGGAACACGCCGACTGCGGAGGTCTGGCTGCGGGGAAACATACGGCCCGTGCTCCTCGCTGCCCTCGCCACCCTGCTCTCAGGTGGGCTGATTGTGGCGGCATTGGTGGTTTTCAAGGCGCCCGCCTGGGTGGTGGCTGTGGTGTCGCTGCTGGTCGCCACGGGGGCTGCGGCCACGGCCGCAGTGGCCGTGGAGTCGTCGCGGCCTCGGGTGGCACGGCGCGGCAATCTGGTGCTGCTGCGGCTCGCTCCGTGGCATCTGGAAACGGTGCCGCTGGAGGTGCTGGAGTGTTTCTTTTTGGGATCGAGCCCCGTTGGCACCCATCCCGCCTCGTCGGCGTGCGGAGAAGACGCGGAGGCATCGCCCGAGTCTGCTGCCCAACCTGAGTCGTCGCGTCGACGAGGCACCCTGGCGATCCGCTTGGCAGAACGCTCGCACGAGTACGTGCAGCGTTCGGTCAGCCTGCCTTGGGGAGGCTGGGCTCGTGGCACGATCGTGGTGGATGGGCTGTGGTGCGAGCCGCTGACCCCCGCCCTTGTGCGCGATCTGACGGGCCGTCTGGTGTCGGCTCAGCGTGAGGTGTCATGAACGGCACGGTCTCGGCACCGCCAGGCCTGCTTGTGAGCGTGCGTTCGGCTGCGGAGGCCGAAGACGCGGTTCTTGGCGGGGCCGATATCGTTGACGTCAAAGAACCCTCAGCGGGATCGCTCGGGGCGGCGTCGGCAGAGGTGTGTTGCCAGATTGCTCAGGCCGTCACCGGACGGGTGCCCTGGACAATGGCGTGCGGTGAACTGGCGGATGGAGCCGCGAGGATTGCCGAGCATCTCGCAGCAACCTGGGAGCAGCTGGTGGCCGCGGCAGATCCCCCCGCCTTTCCCCTGGCAGTTAAGGTCGGTCTGGCTGCGTGTGCCGGTCGGCCTTGGGTCGCCGAACTCAAAGAACTCGCGCGTGCGTTACCCACCGGGGTGCGGCAGGTGGCGGTGATTTACGCCGACAGCGCGGCATGCGGCGCGCCGACGGCAGCGGAGATCCTGCGAGCAACAGCCGACCTGCGTCCCCTCGCGGTGCTCGTCGACACGTTCGACAAGCAGGCGGCGGGCTTGCTGGGCCATTGTCACGTTTCTCAGTTGCAGGCCTGGCGAGACGCAGCCGCTGCGGCTGATGCGGCGTTCGTGCTCGCAGGAAAGCTGCAATTTGCTGATTTTCACCGGTTGTCCCCGGTGCGTGCCGATATCATCGCAGTGCGTTCCGCCGTATGCTCACAGAACCGAATGGGCCGAGTTGAGCTGGAGCGTGTGCGTCGCGGTCGTGAGGCACTCAGGCGTTTCCCGGCAGGCGAGTTGGCGTTGGATCACGATTTTACGGAGAAGCGTTCCTGATGAAGACGTTGGAAGTGCGGGTTCCCCACCAGATTACGCGCGAAGAGATCAGGCGTCGGATGGACGAAGCCCTCGTCAAAGCCCGTCAGGATTACGGCAGCCAGGTGGGGCCGATCAACGCCGCCTGGGATGGGGACATCCTCAAAGTTGCCCTCTCGGCGATGGGGATGAGTTTCAGCGGCACGATCGAAATCGAAGAGAAGGACGTGCTCGTGAAGCTTGGTCTGCCCGGTATGGCCAGCTTTTTCTCCGGAAAGATTAAGGCTGGGATCGAAGAGCAGCTCGGAAGCCTCGTCGCGGGCTAACCGATTTCGGGCGAGACTGCCGGTTGCACACGACTGTGCGGGAGGGTGAACTTAGGAAAGAAAGGGCCGGCAGGAGGTGCCGTGGTCAACCAGCCCTGCTCTCCCAGTCGAAAGGGGTAGAGACGTCGCTGGCTGTGATTCGTGTACTCCACGCTTGCAGTCCTGTTTGCCTGCGGTTCCTCGCGAGATTTTTAGATGCTTACCCGTTCGTTGCTCCTCGTCGCCATTGCTGCCACCGCGGTGCCGTGGGCAGCGACTCCGCTCTGGGCGCAGCCCGCAGGCATTCCGCAAGAAGATCCGTTCGCCGACGAACTCAACCCCTTCGGAAGTGGCCAGCGGAAAACGCCGCAGCCAGAAATCTACCCCAACGAAGCTGCGACTCCGCAGCCGCGGGTGAACGCTCCGATGGCCCCGGCTCAAGGGGGCGACGGCACAGGAATCACGTTGCCTGTGCCCTTTCCCGACGTGACCGTGCCTGGCCCTGCGGCTGACCGCCCCACCGCTCGCACCGGGGGGAGCCTGTATGCCGAGTCGCCCGCAGCCCCGCTGATCGCCGAGGCCCGCGACCTCGAGGAGGCAGGGAAGTGGGAAGAGGCACTCGAGACGCTCAAGCGGGCCGTCGAAGCCGACCCCCAGGACCCGGAAGCCCATCTCGCCATGGGGATCGTGCTGCGGCGGCTGAATCGCCTCGAGCCGGCGATCGAGGCGTTTTCCAAGGGCTTGCAGATTGATCGACTCGAGCCAGAACTCGTGTTGCGACGCGGGATCGTCTGGTTCCGCCTCGGCCAGTACGGCATTGCCCTGAAAGACTTTGAAGACGCCTCGGGTATCGCCTACGACGATCCGCGCCCCGAGTTGTGGCGTGGGCTGGCGGTGATGAAGCTCGATCGCCCGCTGGAGGCGCTC
>JBMTLP010000479.1:0-3025 GCA_049433245.1 Pirellulales bacterium | reverse complement strand
ACCCGGGGCGCGGCGACTCGGTGGGGTTCCAGGAGCGGCTGGAATGCACCTTGCAGTCGATTCGCCGGCGGGGCGTGATTCGCATGCAGCCCGATCCAGCAGGTTGGCGGATTGAGGCTGTGGTCAGCAAAGAGCTGGAGAACCTTCCGCGGCCGATGCGGGCCACAACGGGCGGCGCCAGTTTTCGAAACGACGACTCGCTCTACCGCTACGGCACGCCGCTGCCCACGCTCGGTCAGCAGGTCGGGGATCAGCCGCGTCCTGTGGCGAGCCCCACGCGAAGCGCGGGCTGGATACCGATGGGCCGCGATCCGCTGCTCGAGAAGCGAATCCTCGACAAACTGCTCGCGCGGCTTGGAGTGGCCGCGGTGCCGCCGTTGGTTCAGCAGCCATACTACCAGCCGCCAGATGCTGCCTCCGCAGCGGGAGCGGCCTCCGTTCTGCCCCCTCCGTTGCAGCCGATTCCCGCGGAGCAGTTGCCGCCCGGTGCGATCATCGTGCCAGGGCCTCCGGTGCCGATTCAGACCTTGCCTCCGCCGAGGTGACGTTTCGCACCTGCGAGGGTGCAGGTTCGCTTCAGTCGGCCCCAAGGCGATGTCGCAGACGAGAGAACTCCTTGGTGTATCGTGCGTGGGAGGTGTGCAGGTGCTCGCCTTGTGAGATCACCTGCAACTGATCGTTCCGCTCCAGGCCATGATCTGCGAGGCTCGCTGCAAACGGGGCCCGCGACGGGGCATACACGATGAGGAGTTTGTGCTCGTCGAGCTGCACTTCCATCGGCAGGCTTGGATGCATGATGGCAATGCCCGTGCAGCCGTCGTTGGTCAGCAGGTCTTCAAAGTCCCAGAGCAGGCTCTCGAGCACGAGTCGCTCCACCGATTCGCGGACGAACTCGTGGCGATCATGACCGCGTTTTTCGTGGCTCGACTCAAGGACGACCTCGCAGGTGTCACCAAGCGGCTCGAGCAGGCTGATGAAGGTTTCAAACAGCCGTTCTCGCGACACCGCAGCGATGATCGCCGGCAGACGGGCACGCGTCTGGGGGTCGGCGTAGGTGTCGAAGCGGTAGCCCTCACGGGGCACAACCCCTGCGTGCCAGCCGGGCCTGACGGCCTCCGTGAGCGTGAACGGCCCGTAGTTGCTCTTGGCGAGGTGCGCCTCGAAAGAGGCTCGATCTGGGTGTGCGAAGGGGCTCTCTGTGTCAGAGACCGCTTGCAAGAGAGCTGGCGAAAGATCGTTGGTGGAAGACATGAGTTCTGACATGGCGCCGGCGAAAGTTGAGGGCTGCGACCCACGCCGCAGCACGCTTAACACTAGGACATGGTGTGCGCCTGTGTCGGATTGTTCGTTGCCAGAGCCATCGGATTGCGAAAATCGACACATTCGCCGCATAATCTCAGGCTTCCCACGCTGACGGAGACGCCATGAACGGAAAAATCATCACGACCGGAATCACCTTTGACGACGTACTTCTGGTGCCCCGCTATTCGGAGGTCGTGCCCGCCGAGGCGGACGTAACCACCCGTTTCACGCGAGGAATCACCCTCAACATCCCGATTGTCAGTTCGCCGATGGACACGGTGACGGAGAGTGCGATGGCGATTGCACTCGCCCAGGAAGGGGGCCTCGGGGTGATTCACAAAAACCTGTCGATCGAGCTGCAAGCCAATGAGGTCGACAAGGTCAAGCGAAGCGCCAACGGTATCATTGTCGACCCCGTCACCCTGCCCCCGACGGCGACCGTCGCCAAAGCCCGCGAGGTGATGGATCAGTTCAACATTTCGGGTGTGCCGATCACGACCGAAGGACGGCTTCTGGTTGGCATCATCACCAAGCGAGATCTCCGGTTTCTCGAGAGCGGAGAAACGCCAATTGCGGAGATTATGACGTCTTCCGGGCTCGTGACGGCGACAGGCACTGTGTCGCTGGAACAGGCTGAGACGATTTTAATGGCGAATAAGGTCGAGAAACTTCTGCTGGTTGACGAAAAGAATCTGTTGACGGGCCTCATCACGATCAAAGACATCGACATGATGAAGCGGTTTCCGCGGGCCTGCAAAGACAGCATGGGCCGGCTGCGGGTTGGGGCCGCGGTTGGGGTATTTGATTACGAGCGGGTCGAGAGCCTGATCGCAAAAGATGTAGACGTGGTTGTGGTCGATAGCGCGCACGGCCACTCATCGAACGTGATGACGACGGTTCGGGAGATCAAGCGACAGTGGGACATCCAGGTTGTCGCCGGAAATATCGCGACCCGCGAGGGCTGCCGTGGCCTGCTCGATGCAGGTGCCGACGGAGTCAAAGTGGGGATTGGTCCTGGGTCGATCTGCACCACGCGGGTCATCTCGGGGGTGGGTGTTCCGCAGGTCTCCGCCGTGATAGACGCGGCTGCGGAGGCGGCGGGGAACGGAGTTCCTGTGATTGCCGACGGTGGTATTCGGTACTCGGGCGACATCACGAAGGCGATTGCTGCTGGTGCCAATGCCTGCATGATCGGCGGGCTGTTGGCTGGTGTGGCAGAAGCCCCGGGGGAGACGGTGCTCTACCAGGGCAGGACGTTCAAGGCGTATCGCGGAATGGGGTCGTTGGGGGCGATGGTCAAAGGCTCAAGCGAGCGGTATGGCCAGCGTTCGAAGCGGCAAGACAAGTTGGTGCCGGAAGGTGTGGAAGGACGCGTGCCCTTCAAGGGGCCGCTCAGCACGTTTGTGTATCAACTCGTCGGCGGACTGCGGGCGGGAATGGGTTACTGCGGCACGAAAACGATCGAGGAGTTGAGGCGCGACGGCCGATTCATTCAGGTGTCTGCCGCGTCGGTCAGGGAGGGCCATCCACATGACATCGTCGTTACTCAAGAGGCGCCGAACTACACGGCGGAACATGCCGGCAGCGAATGACGGCGGGTGCTCGTCGCCGCGTGTGGCACCTCGGCGAGGCGGTTGGCCAGCCGCGCTCTCCGTGGTGTTTGTGGCTCTGATCGGGGGCGTGTCTCAGGCAGCCTCCTGGCACGATCTCTTCGGCGGGACGC
>JBMTLP010000478.1:0-3026 GCA_049433245.1 Pirellulales bacterium | reverse complement strand
CGTTTTGCGAGTTCTCGTTGCCACCTCTGGCCCATGGCGGGCCTCCTTGGCCGTTGGCTGCGCCCGCTGCCTGGGTTCCTGTGCCACCCGTTCCCGTGCTACCTGGAGGTCCGCCGAAACCTTGGCCGCTCTGAGCGAAGGCGGCTCGCATCACTTCCATCTGACGAATCTGCTGGTCCAGCAGGGCCTGACGTTGGTCGGGGGGGGTGTCGAAGTAGTCGTCGACGCGTTGCTGCATGCCGGTAAAGAACATCTGTCCGATCTGCATGCCAGCGACCGGACGGAGATGCTCGGGCAACGTTTCCATCTGCTCGCGGATCGAGCCCATGGCTGCCATCATCTCGTTCGCATCTGCCTCGGTCATGGTTGCCGAAACGCCCGCCTGACTGCTGGATGGGAAGAATCGCTCGCGGAGTTGTGTGCTCTGCTCCACGATGGAAACCACACGCGGATCATTCACGGCCGACCACCACCAGTACCAGGCGCCGCCGGCCAGCACGAGGAGTAGCCCAGCCAAGCCTCCCAGTGCGTAGAGGGCGATCCGCCAGCCGCTCCGTCGGCCAGCACTGCGACGAGTGCTGGAGAGTTCGGACAGGACCTGACGCCGCCTTGAAGCGGTGGTACTCATGCAGAAACTCTCAACAGAATGCGGTGGGATGACTGGCGGGGAAAGATCTGCAGGTCTGGCGCGGGCATGGCTTGCTCAAGCCATGCGGTGCGTCAGAGATTGTCGACGTGGCCGTCGAGGTAGAGGAAGTTGCGGGCTCCGGCGGTCGGCGGTGGCCGATCGGGATCGGGATCATTGAAGTCGGTGACAGTGCTGGAAAAGAAGGAAACGCCTCCTCCGTGGAAGCCTTCGAACTCGTAGAGCACCCAGAGTTTCGATGTCGCTCCTGCGCTGCCCCGGTACGAGAGGGCCTCTTCGCGGGTTTTGTCTTCAAGCCGACGATTCGGATACTCGTAACTCGTGCCCTCATAGCTGAGGTCGAGGTATTCCGGAGGGCGGTCTGCAGCAGGGATGGCCATCAACTTCGCCCGATAGTCGTCCTGCATTTCTGGCGGACGTTGGTAGTAGAGGAAGTCGGACGGGCAGCGGTAGATCGCCCGGTTGTTCTCCGCATACGGGCCGAGGACCGTCGCAATGCTGGGCTTAATCGGGCGGGAACCGGGCACATAGAAGTCGAGTTCTTGGCTGGGAAGGCGTGCGGCAATTGGGAACGTGCCCTGCGTGACACGGTCGAGATACATCTGCATCGCCAAGCCGACATTCTTCAGGTTCGACTTGCACTGCGTGCGGCGGGCCGACTCACGAACAGACTGGACGGCAGGCAGCAACATCCCAATCAGCACACCAATGATGGAAATCACGACGAGCAACTCGACGAGGGTGAAGACGCGACGCGGTGCCCTGGCAGGTGCTTTGCCCGGGAGCGTTTCATTCCGTTCAAAGTTCGCAATCTTTCCCATTGCTCAGAATTCCCAAGAACCGTTGGAAGCGGAAGTTCTTGCCCGAAGCCGCTCTTTTCCCAGCAAACGTGGAAATCAACAGCCGAGGCCCGTGAAAGTTGAACGGTTTAGGTGTCGGAAGGATGCAGCCGGATCATTGTAGAGCCCTCCGCAGGTTGGGGACGATACGAATCCGACAGGGGGCCCAGGGCGTCCTAGCCGCGGTCTTTCTACGTGGCGAACCGGCCAAATTGGCCCAAAAATCACGACCTTTTGGCGGGGCGATCGGCGGCCGAGCGGCGTTAAACCAGCAATTGAACTTTTGGAAGCGGGAAGATTCATGGTCATGCGGGAGGTGAGAACCCCAGCAATCGACGCCGGGCGGCCGGCAGATCCAGGCCCGCATTTTTGCGATGCAGAGGATGCCGAACCGCTTTCGCTCGAGGCGGAGCGGGATCAGCTCGCCGAGGAGGTGATCGATCTTCGGCAGCAGGTGCTCGAAATGCAGAAGTCGGCGGTGCTTGGCGAACTTCTCGGCACGACGACCCATGAGTTCAACAACGCCCTGACGACCATCCTCAACTACGCCAAGATGGGGCTGCGGCACAAGGACGAGCCCACGCGCGACAAGGCGCTCAATCGCATCCTCTCGGCGAGTACGAAAGCCGCAAAGATTTCGGCCAGCGTCTTGGGGATGGCCCGCAGTCGCAGCACACGTATGGAGCCCGTGAATCTTGTCACGGTGATCGACGACGTGCTCGTTTTGCTCGAGCGCGAGATGATGAAATACCGTGTGCAGGTCGAACGCGAGTTTGCTGAGGTACCGAAGATTCAAGGGAATCCAGGCCAGATCCAGCAGGTGCTCCTGAACCTGATGGTCAATGCCCGTCAGGCGATGGAAGGGGGCGGTCGGCTGATCGTGCGGCTCAATTCGGCAGTCCAGGGGCGTGCGGTTGATCTCACGGTGCGCGACACCGGCTGTGGCATGGAGCCAGACGTGATGCGGAGGATGTTCGAGCCGCGGTTCTCCACCAAGGCTGGCCCGGATGAAACCGGCAAGGGAGGCAGTGGTCTGGGCTTGGCGGCCTGTCTTCAGATTGTCGAAGCACACCGCGGACGCATCCGGGTGGAGAGCAGTCCGGGCAAGGGAACGGCCATCACCGTTCGTTTTCCGCTGGCATCGTGAGCGACGCTGCCAACAACTGCCGGGTGCCTACACGTTTGCTGAAGCGGGCACCTCGAGCGATTCCACGCTGGCCATGATGGGCTGGTGCTGAAACTGTGGATCTTCCAGGTAGGCCAGGATCTTCTCGGCAACATCGGGTTGCACGATCACCTCGATGCGGACGCGCGTGGCCCCTGCAAACACGTCCTGCAGGAGTTCGTGCTCACCCTGCCCCCGGCAGTCCATCGCCGTGTAGCCCTTTGCGCCAAACTTTGCGAATTGGCTGACGAGCGTTTCTTCGAGTCTGTTGTGGGTCACGACCGTAATTCGCCGAACGGTGGTCAGGTTGCTCATCGTGAGGAGTCTCGTGCCATAAGCGGAGGTTGGGGGGCCACCTACTTCCAATGGTTGTGAG
>JBMTLP010000477.1:0-3033 GCA_049433245.1 Pirellulales bacterium | reverse complement strand
AGCTCGAAAAGCTCTACGTCAAAGAAGCGAAGTTGCGTCGCCGGGCACCGACCGGCGCCTACTGCCGCAGCGGCGAGCGCTCGAGTTTGACTTGGTTCGTGCTGAAGTATCTGCTCGGCTTCTCCAACGTGAAGAACTACGACGGTTCGTGGCTGGAGTGGGGCAACGCGGTGAGGATGCCAATCGTGAAGGGCACGACGCCACACGGCACGCCCGCAGAGTGATAGGGAAGCATGAGCACGGTTGCTGAACGGCTGGATGAAGTGGTGGACGACTTCGTCGACCTCGACAGCCGTGAGAAACTTGAAATGCTCCTGGAGTACGCCGCCGGGCTCCCTCCACTCCCACCCGGCTGCGCCGGGCTCGATGAGAACCGAGTCCAGGAGTGCCAGTCGCCGGTATTCATTCAGGTAGAACTGCGGCCAAACGAGGCCGGAGAACTTGGCGTCTGCCTGCTGGCGGAAGTAGCCGAGGAAGCTCCAACGGTCAAAGGCTTCGTGGCCATGCTCGCCAAGGCCTTCGACGGCCGGCCCACTGACGAGGTTCTTGCGGTCGACGACACGCTCCTCGATCGACTCGGGCTCGCCGACGTGCTCGGCATGCTCCGCACACGCGGCCTCCGGGCGATCATCGAATACGTGAAACGCGGCGTTGTTCGGCAACTCACCGCCGACCAGGGCTGACTGAGAAGGCCCTCGCACGCGGTACCTGCCGCGGCGGCTCAACCCATCAGCCAACTTCTATGGATCTGCTGCGCAGCCCCAGCACCCTCACTCGAGGATCGGCAAGAGCGGTTTGGGAACCGGCTGAGGACGTGGGCTCGGGACCTCACGGCTCGGCGGCTGGGATTCGCTGGAACCAAAGATCATCAGTCTCGCTGTAGCGAGCATACCGCGAAGCGAACCGAGCGAGGCTTCGACCGCCGCCGGCTCGTAGCCGCAGTGCACCATGCAGTCGGCGCACTTCGGATTCCCGCTGGCCCGTCCATAGGCGTCCCAGTCGGTGTCTTCCATGAGTTCACGGAAAGAAGACACGTATCCTTCGTCGAGCAGGTAGCAAGGCTTTTGCCAACCAAACAAGTTGTAGGTCGGTGTTCCCCAAGGCAGACACTCAAGATCCCAGGCGCCCTTCAGAAACTCCAAAAACACCGGCGACTGATTGAATTTCCAACTGCGTTTGGCTCGGCCGAGGATGCGGAGAAAGAGCCCTTCGGCGTCGCGGCGCGCCAGGAAGTGCTCCTGGTCTGGCGCCTTCGCGTAGGAGTAGCCTGGCGACACCATCATGCCCTCGACACCAAGGGCCATCACCTCGTCGAAAAAATGGTGGTATTTCTCCGGTGATGCATCAGCGAAGAGCGTGGAGTTGGTGGTCACGCGAAACCCTGCCTTTCGAGCAGCCCGGATCGCGGAAACCGCCATCTCATAGACACCCTCGCGACAGACCGCGGCGTCATGAATCTCTTTCGGACCGTCTAGGTGCACGGAGAACGCCAGGTACTTCGAAGGCCGAAAGCGATCAAGCATCTCTTCAAGCTTGAGCGCGTTCGTGCAGAGATAGAGATAGCGTTTCCTGGCAACGATGCCCTCGACGATCTCCACGATCTGCGGGTGAAGCAGGGGCTCACCACCAGGGATCGAAACGACTGGAGCACCGCATTCGTCGACCGCCCCCAGGCACGCCTCGACCGAAAGGTGTCGGCGAAGAATGTCTGACGGATGCTGAATCTTGCCGCAGCCAGCACAGGCGAGATTGCAACGAAACAGTGGCTCAAGCATGAGCACCAGCGGATAACGCTTGCGGCCAGCCAAACGGTTGGCAAACACGTGCTTCAACACCGCCGTCATTTGGCCAAAGGGCACTCCCATCACACCACCTCCTGGGCTTGTCGTGCGTGCGAACGCCGGATCGTCCTGATCTCGCTGCTGGCCGCGGAGGACGTCGCCGACGACGTCAGATTTCGCGCGAGAGCCTGGAGCGGGAAATAGATCGGGTAGTAGTGGTACCGTAGGTAGAAGACCTTCGGAAAACCCGTGCCTGTGAAGGCGGTTTCGTGCCAACCGCCGTCTGGCTGCTGCTGCCGTACCAGCCATGCGAGACCACGACGGCAGGCCTTCGACTTGCCGCGGCCACCGGAGGTCAAACCGGCCACGGCCCAGGCTGTCTGCGACGCCGTCACGTCGCCTCGGCCCGCCCACTTCGGATCTTCATAGCTGCGAGGCGACTCCCCCCAGCCTCCGTCTGCCTGCTGGCACGAGGCAATCCACTCCGTCGCTCGCTCAATGGCAGGATCGCTGTCTGCGACCCCGACCGCCCGCAGCCCTTCGATCACCTGCCACGTTCCGTAGAGGTAGTTCACACCCCATCGGCCGAACCAACTGCCGTTGGCTTCCTGAGACTGATGCAGATAGGCAACCGCTCGATCGACGACAGGGTGCCCCAGCCGCAACCCAGCATGCCCAACCGCCTCGAGCACACGCCCCGCGAGATCCGGCGAACTGGGATCGATCATCGCGTTGTGGTCCGCGAAGGGAACTTTGCACAGCAGTTCCATCGTGTTGTCACGATCAAAGGCGCCCCAGCCACCGTCGGAGTTTTGCATCGCTTGCAGCCACGCCGTCGCCCGCGGCAGGCAGGCCGCAATCCGTACGAGACGCCGCTCCGTTTCCGGCCCCTGCTGCATGCCGGGTTGACGGCATGCGTCGCGGTAGGCCGAAAAAGCGAGGAGCACCATCGCGGTATCGTCCACGTCTGGATAGAACCGGTTGGAGTATTCGAAACACCAGGCCGACGGCTCGGCAGCAACCTGCTCACTCCAATCGCCGGCCGTGCGAATCTCGCGATCGAGAAGCCAGTCGACTCCTCGCGCGAGTGAGTCTGATTCCACGGCCTGCGGCAGTCGCGTGGCTTGGCAGAGCGAACGCACCGTGATCGCGGTGTCCCACACAGGCGAATGGCAGGGCTCGAGTCGCGTGGACCCGTCTGGTTCGCGTTCGACGAGTCGCTGAAGTTGCTCCCAGGCTCGCTCGATCTCCG
>JBMTLP010000476.1:0-3034 GCA_049433245.1 Pirellulales bacterium | reverse complement strand
CCGCCAACCTCTTCAGTCACCCCCGCTACGTCCATGGCGCCGCCACGAGCTGCAACGTGGAGACCTTTGCCTACGCAGCCGCCCAAGTAAAGAAGGCGATCGAAGTTACGCACCGCCTCGGCGGTGAGGGCTACACCTTCTGGGGAGGCCGCGAAGGCTATCAGTGCCTGTGGAACACCGACATGAAGCGAGAGATGGACCATCTCGCTCGCTTCATGCACATGGCAGTCGACTACGCCAAGCAGATCGGCTTCACCGGACAGTTCTACTTTGAGCCGAAGCCCCGTGAACCAATGAAGCACCAGTACGACTTTGATGCAGCCACCTGTATCAACTTCCTGCGTGCCTACGGCCTCGAGAAGTACGTGAAGATGAACCTCGAGACCAACCATGCCACGCTCGCAGGCCACGAGATCCAGCACGAACTGGAATATGCCGGCATGCAGGGTTTCCTGGGCTCGGTCGACGCCAACACCGGCGACACGCTCGTGGGCTGGGATACCGACCAGTTCCCCACGAACATCTACATGACGACGCAGATGATGTACTCCATCCTGAAGTACGGTGGCCTCGCTCCGGGCGGCATCAACTTCGATGCCAAGGTCCGTCGCGAGAGTTTCGAGCCGGTGGACCTGTTCCACGCCCACATCGGTGGCATGGATGCCTTCGCCCGCGGCCTCAAGATTGCCGCTGCCCTGCGGGCCGACGGAGCCATCCAGAAACTTGTTGAGGAGCGGTACGGCTCATGGGCCAGTGACCTCGGCAAGCAGATCGAAGACGGCTCTGCCACGTTTCCCTCGCTTGAAAAGGTCATGCTGGAGAAGGGCAACTCGACTGCCTGCACGAGTGGTCGCCAAGAACTCTTCGAGAACGTGATCAACCGCTACATCGACAATGCCTGAGGCAACGTAGGCCGGAACTGGATTAGCCGTTCTCGGCTGGCGTCCCTTTCAACACATCCTCGATCGCCGCGCGGATCACCCGCCGGCGGTCGGGGTCGTTGACTTTCCCGCCCCCTTGTTCGGTGACGTGAAAAGCGTCAACGACTTGATCAAGGTAGGTGCCGATTTTCGCCGCTTCCACCGAGAGCCCGACCTCGTAGATCGCGCGGGCGACGGCATACAGCAACCCCGTGCGGTCGTGTGCAAAGACTTCGATGATGGTGCTGCGATCGGAACTAGAGTTGTCGATCCGCACGCGCGACGGAAACTCATCCTCGAGCGACGCCGTTTGCGAAACCTCTCCATAGACCGTTGGAAACGACGGCCGGTTACCAGACCGAATCGCTTCCTCAATCGCTGCTGCGATGGCCTGCATCCGACTCGGTGGAGGCTCACCAACAAAGTCGGGGTCTTGAGCCACGAAGTGATCGATCACCAACTCGTCATCAAACGAATGGATGTCGGCGGACAACACCGCCAGTCGCAGACTTGAAAGTGCGCCGGTCACACGGTGAAAAACGCCTCGCACAATCGGCTTTCTTGCTGCGAAGGTCAGCCCAATCGTGGCGGTGTCTGAGTGCCACCGCGTGAGCACAAACAACTCTCCGGGAGGCAAGGCAACGACCCGCTTGAGTTCGTCAACCATCTGCTGCGGTTCCGTCGCCTGAAGGTACGACGGGGTGAGGAGACGGGCCAGATGGAGCACGTTCTCGCCAACCCCCTCCGCATCGAGGAGGGTTTGTAACTCTGCCTTTCGTTGCTCCGAAAGCCGCAGCGGGCTTTCGCCGTCAAGGAACGACAGCGTTCGCTCATAGAGATCTGAGAGAAGATCGGCCTTCCAGCCGGTCCAGGTACCGGGGCCCACAGCCGAAACGTCGGCGACTGTGAGCAGCGTGAGCATCCTCAGCACCTCAGGCGACCCCACCTCTCGGGCAAATCCCACCACCAAACTCGGATCGCCGACGTTGCGACGAAACGCCAGATGAGCCATTAACAAATGCTTGGCGATGAGGAGTTCGACGATCTCGATTTCGTCCTCGGGTAAACCGAGAGCCGTCGCAGCCTCCCGAGCCAGCACCGCCCCCACCTCACTGTGGTCGCCCGGATGGCCTTTCCCGATGTCGTGCAGCAGGAGAGCCAGCAAAAGGGGACGGCGGCGGCGAATGCCACGCCAGACTTTGCCCAGCCAACCCGGATCGTCGGCGATTTCGATACCTCGCTCAACGGTGTGCAGGCAGTGCTCATCCACCGTGAACTTGTGATAGTTGTTGAACTGCAACAGCCCGCGGGCGTGCTCAAAAACGGGAAGAAACTGCTCAAGGAGCCCCACGCGGTGCATCCCCCGTAGGGCGTCGGCCAGCCGCGTAGTCTGATGGAACAGTTGCAAAAACTGCCGGTTGGCAGCGTCCTCGGGGCGTCTCCCCGGCTCGAAGCCTGCCAAGTGCGACCGCACGGCATCCCAGGCCTCATCATCAACCGGCCGGTCATGCTTCATCGCAAGCTCAACGAGCCGCATGATCGATGAGAGTGACGCCACTCCCTGCGTCACCGTGTTCGGCCAGAAGCCGACCGATCGTGGCCCCACGTAGTACAGCTGGTCTACATCGTGCCCGAGCAGGCGAATAGCCAACTGACGTCGCCAGGGAGGTGGCCCGATCTGCCGCCGCACCCGGGCGAGAATCCGCATCACCGCCTGCGTGACACCGCAGTAGTCGCGCATGAAGCGTTCGACGGCGAGCAGGCCTTCGGTCGACTCAAGACCACGTAGCGCAGCGATGCGAGCTTGCTCATCCCGCGAAAGCTCGTCGCTACTGCGGCCGGCGCCCAGATGCAGGTCGATCCGCACTCCGAGCAAAAACGACCTCGCTTCCCGCAGGGTGTCGGCATCGGCTGCGGAGAGCACGTTTCGCGACACCAGGCCACTAAAGGTGGTTTCCCCCCAACCAACAAACCCGAGCCAACGCACGAGTTGGATGTCGCGGAGGCCACCAGGAGAACGTTTCACATTGGGCTGTAAGAGCGATGCCGATCGACCATACCGATCGCGTTCGTCCCCCCGGGCTTTATCGAGTTGGCTGACGAGCCGCCGCCGG
>JBMTLP010000475.1:0-3052 GCA_049433245.1 Pirellulales bacterium | reverse complement strand
CCAAGGCCGACAAGGAGATCAAGGGCCTGGCCGGCCGCCTCGCCAACCCCAACTTCGCCGGCAAGGCCCCGCCGGAGGTGGTGGCGGAGTGCAAGGCCAACCTGGCCGAGGCCGAGGCGCAGGCGGAGTTGGCCCGCAAGCGCCTGGCGGATTTGGGCTGATCAGCTCTGGCTCAGTTGCTCTCGCAGGCTGGGTGGGATTGATTGCTCAGAAATCCAAACCGAAACGGATCCGCCTTGGCAGGCAAAATCTCCCCAGCCGTCCGCATCCGTGATCACGCTTTGATTGCAGTGTTGGGTGAGGTCCACAAAGCAGTTGTTGGGTTCCTGGGTCTGCATTCGTTGGCAGCCTCCTGGTCCATCGCTCAACACCACCGCCACTCCATGGGGATGCAGCTCGGTCCCGAGTCGCGTCCAGCCAATGATGTTCTGGTCGTTGAAGTAGTTGACTTGTTCGCCATAGGCAAAATACTTTCGCGCTAGCAGCATGCGATCGAGCAAGTATTTGTGACCGGTGAAGCGGACTTTCTGGGGATTTCCGTCTGTTCCGTAGTCGCTGTATTCGGCGCCGTAGTAGTCCGGGTAAAAGATGCAGGGATAGCCTTCAGCGCGTAGCAGGATTAACGCATAGGCCAATGGCTTGAACCAGTCGGCAACGGGTGATTCCAGCGCCTGGAGTGGTTGTGTGTCGTGGTTGTCAACCAGGGTGACGGCTAGCAGGGGGATTTCCTGCATCAGCGTGCCTTGCAGGATCGATGCCATGTCGTATTGGCCGCCTGAGTGACTGGCGCGGTGAAAATTGAGGTGGAGCGGAGCATCGAAGAGCGACATCTGCCCGGCTGTTTTGGCTGCGTAGTTGCAGAGGAGATGGATGTCATAGCTCCAGAACTCGCCGACCACAAAAATGTCGCGTCCTGCATAGGCCTCGATGTGGTTGATCCAGTCCACAAAGAAGTCGCTGTTGATGTGTTTGATGGCATCGAGCCGGAAGCCGGTCGCACCTGTGGTTTCAAGCGTCCATTCGCCCCAGTGCTTGAGCTCCGCTCTCACATCTGGATGGTCCAGGTCAAGGTCGCAGCCCATCAGAAAGTCGTAGTTGCCGCGCTCGCTGTCAACATTGTCTTCTAACGGCTTGTCCTTGACCTGCCAGACCGCTCGAAGGCCAGGATCCAGGCTGTTGTAATCCACGGAGTCGAAGTGATGCCAGCTCCACTGCATGGCTGAGTAGGTATCTCCGCGTCCGGGGAAGGTGAAGCTTGTCCAGGAGCGAACGGCACGAGGAGTGCCGAGTGCGTGGTGGCGGTTGTTGTCGTCGAGTGGAACCGCTTCAAACTCTTCTTCGGCGTCGCCACCGATTTTGTGGTTAAACACGGCATCGGCATACACCTCAATGCCATAGGAGCGACAGGCACGGGTGGCTTTGAGGTAGGCCTCTTTGGTTCCATACTTGGTGCGGATGCTGCCTTTCTGGTTGAATTCCCCAAGGTCAAAGAGGTCGTATGTTGCGTAGCCAACATCCTTGCTTCCGTTCATGCCTTTGTAGGCCGGTGGTAGCCATACCGCTGTAATTCCGGCTTTGGCCAGATTGGGGGCTTCTTGTTCCAGTCGCGACCAGTGTTGGCCGTCGTCTTCGGTGTACCAGTGAAACCACTGCATCATCACGCCATTGAACTCGCCAACGTTCTTCTGCGCGATGAGTGTTGGTGAATTCTCGTTGAGCCAGTCATGCAGGAGGGTGACAATATCTTGCGTGTCGCTGGTTCCAAGCTGATTGCTCAGTTGCTTGGCCTGAGATCTCAGATCGTCGTGAGGTGAGATGGAGTGTTCCTTCATGCCTTGAGCGCTGCGCCTGCGTGAATAGAAGGCTTTTGCTGATGTTAAAGGCAGTCATGGATCGCGCTTGCGGTGTGCATTCAGAATGTCTGCATGGCAGGCCTCTCATCCCTGCAGGCCCTTTTGCCTGCGTTTCAATCCACCGCCGGCGCGATCGCCTTCATTCCGCTCTACGCCTTGTGGGTCACCCTGCTGTTGCCAGGGGTCTGGGCTTCGATGCTGGCGGGCGCCCTCTACGGCACCTGGTGGGGAAGCTTGATCGTGTTTGTGGGCGCCTGCCTCGGCGCGGAGGCGGCGTTTCTGCTGGGTCGTTATGGGCTGCAGGATTGGGCTCAACAACGGTTGGCGGCTTTCCCGAAGCTGCAAGCGGTGGAGCGAGCCGTGAGTCGTGAGGGCCTGAAGTTGGTGCTGCTCACCCGCTTGTCACCGGCGTTCCCCTTTTCATTGCTCAACCTTGCCTATGGCCTCAGCGATGTGAGCCTGCGCGATTACACGATCGGCCTCATCGGCATCCTGCCTGGCACGATCCTGTTCTGCGGCCTGGGGGCTCTGGCGGGTGATGTCGCCCGCTTTGGCGATGTGTTGAGTGGCGAGGCCGATCCGGCTACCTGGGCGCTGCGGATTACGGGGGTTTTGGCCACGGTGGCTGTGGTGTGGCTGGTGGGCCGCGCCGCGCGACAAGCGCTTCAGGCGTCTGAGCCGCCCGGTTGATCGGGCAGCCGCCAATCGCGCAGCGCGGCAATCAGCACGAACCAGCCGAGACGGATCCGAGCCGGCAGCCCTGGCCGTGCCACCAGTTCGGCGTATTTCGCACGGCCGCACTCGGTTCTGATCCAGCGGTGGATGGCGGGTTGCGTCATGGCTGCTCGGCCCTGTCCCAGTCTTCAGGATGGCGAGGCCCCTGCGCCGCTGTCAGGATCGTTCCAGTTACGCAATGAGGCCATGGGATTGCAGCGTTTGGGTCGTGTTCTGTTCAGCAGCGCTGCAATCACCGCGAGCCTTGTGCTCGCTGGTCCGCTTCAGGCGGCTGTGGTTTGCACCGGCCCCGGTTATCCCCCCGGTTGTGTGGAGGTGGAGGCTGCTCCGGTGCGGGTGTACGGCCGACCGGTGGCAGCCCCTGGCGGCCCGGTGGTGAATCCTTCGCCGGGGGTTGGTTATGGGGCGCCGGGTGCCGGTGTGCGTCCAGCGGCCGGTCCTGGCGTGGGCCCCAATGCCGGCGG
>JBMTLP010000474.1:0-3057 GCA_049433245.1 Pirellulales bacterium | reverse complement strand
GCATGAGCACAGGAGGAAGAGAGATGTGGGCTGCAAACCGACGTGGGTTTTTGGCAACTGCTGCGGTAACGCCGGTGGCGGCCAGCACAACGCTCCAGGCGACTGCGGCAGGCCAAGACGTTGAGGCCGAGCAGGCGAAGGGGGTGGTAGCGGTCGCGCTGATCGGGTGCGGCGGGATGGGAAGGTCGCATCTTGAGAACTTGCTGCGTCGCGACGACGTGCAACTGCGTTGGGTGTGCGATGTGGATCGCGACAGGCTCTCGGCCGCGGTGAAGACCGTGACCGACGCGGGGAAGCCTCCACCGCGGGCGACACGCGACCTGCGTGAGGTGCTTGCGGATCCGGGGGTGGCGGCTGTGTGGATTGCCACGCCCGATCACTGGCACGGGCCCGCCGCGATTTTGGCCGCCGACGCCGGGAAGCATGTCTATGTAGAGAAGCCGTGCGCCCACAACTTGCGGGAGGGCCGGCTGATGATCGAGGCTGCCCGTCGCAACGGAGTGGTGATGCAGGTTGGCACGCAATCACGAAGTACCGAGCACGTCAGACGGGCGATGCAACTCCTCGCCGAGGGAGCGATCGGGGAGGTGCTCGTGGCCAAAGCCTGGAACAGTCAACGACGTGGAAGCCTTGGGCATCAGCAACCGAGCGAGCCCCCTGAGGTGCTGGACTTCGATGCCTGGGTGGGGCCGGCTCCTTGGCAGGCCTACCAATCGAACCTGCTGCACGGTGTGTGGCGGTTTTGGCACAACTTCGGGTGTGGTGATATCGGTAATGATGGAGTGCACGAGATCGATATTGCCCGCTGGGGCCTCGGCGTTGATCGGCATCCCGATCGGATCGCCGGCCTTGGCGGCAAGTACGGCTTTGATGACGACCAGCAGTTTCCCGACACGCAGTACTGCATCTACGAGTGGACGACGCCTGAGCTTTTCCACACCAAGCAGTTGATTTTCGAACAACGTGACTGGTCACCGTATGTGCAAGAGGGACATGAGAACGGCAACGCTTTCTACGGCACCAAGGGCATGCTCGTGCTCGGGAAGAAGAGTGGTTGGCAACTCTTTGGCGAACGCAACAAGCTGATTGACCAGGCTGAGGGATCCTTTCATTTGCCACCGCACTACGACAATTTTTTGGCCTGTCTCCGTGACGGCGGCCGGCCTCACGCCGACATCGAGGAGGGGCATCGCTCGGCAGCCCTCGTGCACCTTGGCAATCTCGCGTGTCGACTTGGGAGAACATTGCGATTCGACCCAGCCGCGGAGCAGATCCTGGATGACGCGGAGGCACGAGCGGGCTTGAGGCGGAACTACCGCGATGGCCACTGGGCGGTACCCGAGGGTGTCTAAACAGTCGTTGTGATGGTGGTGCATGCGGGGGTTGCAAGCGTGAGCGAGCCGGAGCGGCTGCGGGTGGCGACGGTCGAGCGTGCAGAGTGGGAAACGCTGCGGACGCTCGCTGCCACGGTTTGGCACGAGCACTACGGGAGCATGCTGTCGCGCGAGCAGATCGCGTTTATGCTCAGCGAGCGGTTCTCTGACGCTGGGTTGCAGCGGATTGCGGACAACTGCGACGACGAGCTTGCGATCCTTTGGCTGGGCGAGCAGGCGGTGGGCTACTGCGGCAGTGGGCCTGATGCCGCACCCCACACGTTCAAGCTTGGGCAACTCTATGTCTTGGCCGCGATGCGAGGGCAGGGGCTAGGGCGGCTTTTGCTCGCACACGTGGAGCGACGAGCAATCCGGGACGGGGCGTCGCGGCTCGTGCTCCAGGTCAACAAGCAGAACACGACGGCAATCGGCTTCTACCGGCGACAGGGGTTTTCCATTCGTGAGGCCGCCGTGTTTGAGATCGGAAACGGCTTCGTGATGGACGACTATGTGATGGAGAAGCCGCTGCACGGTATCCTGCCAGCCACGTGATCGCTGCGCCGGCGGCGGACGCCTTCGCTCTCAGGACACCGATCGACATGCTCTGGATTCTGCTGGCTGCTGCGGCGGGAAGTTTCATCGCTTTGCAGGCGGCGGCCAACGCATCGCTGCGGTCCAATCTCGGCGATGTGCGGTACGCCGCCTTTTTTTCGATCTGCGGCACCATCCTCACCGCAGTGGCGGTGATGCTGCTGCTGCGGCCGCCGTTTCCGTCGGCGGCGGCCATCCGGAGTGCCCCGTGGTGGAACTGGATCGGCGGGCCGCTCGGGGCTTTGATCGTGATTTCCGGGGCGTTTCTGACACCGAAACTTGGCTCAGCGGCATTCATCGCGGCGGTGGTGGCCGGTCAGGTGATCTGCTCACTCCTCCTCGATCACTTTGGCTGGATGGATCTGGCCCGCCAGGAGCTCAGCCCCGGTCGTGCACTCGGAGCGGTGCTCGTGGTCAGCGGAGTGTTGGCGGTGCGGTATCTGTGACGGTTGCTGCGTTGATTCGTACCACCGGCCACCCGTCGCTGTTCCAGCCGACAGGCAAGTCAACGCTCATCCGCCGTCGCTGGCCCATGGCCTTCGGCACGAGCCTCAGTCACGGCTCCCGCGATGAAAGCCGCGCACGCCACGGAGCAGATGACGATCCCCAGTATCAGCAGAGGTTTCTGCAGGATCGTTCCGCACTCGTTCATTTGCCTTCCGCTGCCCAACGTTTCATCAGTTCGATGTTCCGACGCAGCGTTTCCTCCTGCGGGCTTCCGGTCGCCTTGGGGTTGGCATAGGCCGCCATGTCGCTGTCGTACATCGCGTCTGACTCCGCACCCTGGTCCTGTGTGAGCACGATCCATTCGTCAAGTTGCGTGCGGAGGGCGACCAGGGTGTCGCGGTGCGCAGGATCGGCTGCGAGGTTGGTCAGTTCGTGAGGGTCGTTCGCAAGATCGTAGAGTTCTTCGGCCGGGCGGGTGGGGGCGAAGAGCTGAGCCTGGGTGGCATCGAGTGTGCCCGCTTCGTGGGCTGCGCGAAGCGCGATCAGGATGTCCTTGCCGTCCTTGTAGCGGTTGGGCTGGAGGTGGGGGCGGTCCGGGAGAAAATTACGAATGTACTTGTAACGCTGGGTGCGGACGCAGCGGATG
>JBMTLP010000473.1:0-3077 GCA_049433245.1 Pirellulales bacterium | reverse complement strand
GGCATGATTGAGAGCTGCGATCGCCTTCGCCTCGGTCAGAAACCGCTGAGTCGCCGTCTTGCTGCGGGCGGCCTCGCCAAGAATCCGCTTGATGGCCACCTTGCGACCAAGCCGCGTGTCCGTCGCTAGCAGCACGGCCCCCATCCCGCCTTGGCCGAGTGTGCCTTCAATCGTGTAACGGGCTTCGAGATCGACGACCTCGATGTCGTCCATCACCGTGTCGACGCCGTATGCCGCCGCACCGGCCAGCGTTCGCTCGTCGCCGAGGCTCACGTCATGGGTGGGCCTCGCGGCCCGCCCCGCAAACGTCGCGTCGTCACTCAGGCTCTTCTCTGTTTCTTCTGGTGGCACCGTCCGTCTCCGACCGTTCGCAGGGGCACCCATTGGAGGGAAAATACAACCCGGGGCAGGATAGCAAGTTGGGCCGCTCCGGCGGTGGCTCAGACGATGGCGGGGGAGGACTGCTCTTCGCAGCCGCCGTCACCTTGCGTGGCGAACCTGATCGGTTGCTGGCGATTCCTGGGCGAGTGCGGCGGAGGGCAGGGGTGTTTCAGGTATGGGAATCGCGGTGGCGGGGACCGGCTCAGCGACGCTCCGTGGCGTAGCGGAGGGTCGGGGTTTCTGCTGGATTCGCCAGCACCTCTTCCTGAAGCACCGTCACGGCCTTCTCTAGCTGCCGGTCGATCCCCTGCGGCAGTTCACCCGGCCGCGGCCAGACAACGTGATCCGGCACGGCCGCGTGCATTTCCATGTCTTCACCGCTGCCAACCAGGAACCATCCACGGAAGGGCATCCGCATCGTGCCCACGTCGTTGATCGCGACGGCGCCCGTGCTGATCACTCCGCCTGCCGTTTCCACGCCCACCAGCTTCCCCCGCCCAAGCGTCTTGATCGCATGCGAGAAGATCTCGGCGTTGGAGTAACTGTTCTGATTGCAGAGCACCACAATCGGCTTCTGCCACACCGCATACACCATGCGGCTGTGCGGATAGCCGGGCCCGCCGCCGCGAGGCACCGTGATCGCGTGCCGAGGCTGCGTCAGCGCTGTGAGCAGGAGGTCGGTCGTGGAGCCGCCGCCGTTGTCGCGTACGTCAATCACGAGCCCTTCCTTGCCATAACCTACCTGGTAGAGCTGCCGCTCAAACTCGTAGAAACTCGGCAGGTTCATGCCGCGGATATGCAGGTAGCCAAAGCGACCCTCGCTTTGCTCGTCGACGCGCTTGCGGTTGTCGGCCAGCCAGGCGTCGTAGAGCAGGTCGCGGGCTCGCGCGTAGCTGATCGGACGGAGCGTGATCTCACACGCGTCGTCCTCCCCCTCGCGACGCACACGTAGCCTGATATCGCGATCGAGGCGACCGTTGAGCACTTCGGTCAGGTCCATGGCTGGATCAACGCTGCGACCATCGATCGCCTCGATGCGGTCACCGCGAGCGAGCCTGCTCTCTTCGCGATCGGCCGGACCGCCAACCAGCACATCTCGCACGAGTAACCCCGGCCCCTTGTCACCGGCGACAAATCGCACGCCAAGGTGGGCGGTCTCGTCTCGCCACGGCGTGCGGCTCGGCCGCGGCTCGCTGGCTGGCGAAAACCCGTTGTGGGATCCGTTGAGTTCACCAAGCATGAGTTCGATCACGGCCCCCAAGGTCCGCACGTCTCCTGCCGGGGCGGCCATCTCGCTGTACTTGCGACGCACATCCGCCCAGGTGCGGCCGCCAAGACGCTCGTCGTACCAACGATCCCGCATGGTCTCCCAAGCCACCTCAAATCCGTCGAGGAGGCGGGCCCCCTGCGAGAGTTCCTGGCGAGCTGTGAAGGTGTATCGGGTGATCTTGCCTCCCTCCTCAACGAGCGACGGCACCCCATCAATCAGGCCAAGCGTTCCCTTGGCGGACTTATTCCAGTGAGGCTGTTTGACTTGCTCGGTGATCAGTTTCTTAGGCTTGAGTTCGTCCGGGAAACTCACGGTGTAGGTTGCTGCCTGCTCATCGATGTCGGCATGAAAGGCGAGCGTTGCCTTCTCGCCGATCCAAAACAGACCCCGCTCGCTCGCCTTTGGCACCGGCAGCACCTGGACCCGCTCGCTGATGCGATCGAAGTCGATGCGCGTCGCTTCGCTTGCTGGGTCGGCTGCATCGGCCTTGCCTTCCGGCTCAGCGGGCTCCTCACGAGCGTCAGCGGGTTTGTCTGTCGGCGGTTCACTCGCAGCCCCACCCCCACGGGCCTTCGTCATTTTTTCGACGGCCTTGGCGAGGCTGCGGTCTCGCGATGTGCGTTCTGCCTCGTCGGCCTGCAGGTAGACGTAGTGGATGTCGGTTTCTGTATCCGCTCTGCGGGCCGTGAAGGCTAGCAGGGTGCCGTCAGGTGAAAACCTGGGGCCATAGTCATCGTCAGGATGCTGCGACACGTTGACTGCGGGAGCGCTCGCATCGCTCGGGCGGATCCAGATCTCACTGTTGAAGTCGTCGTCGCTCTGGGCATAGGCGACCCATGCCCCGCACGGTGAAAGATCGTAGTCCGGCGCGTCAAAACCGCTGGTGATCGTGACCGCATCGCCACTCGGCTCGCCGTCTTCGCTCAGGGGGAGCCGAACGAGCGTGCCGCGGCCGCGGACGTAGTAGAGCGAGCGGCGATCGGGAGACAGCCGCACGTCAGACTCCACGTCGCTGTCGTTGGTCACCTGCTGCCAGAGCAGTTCACTCGGCTGCCACCAGTAGCCCTCGCCAGCGCTCCGCGTCGCCCGCCAGATGTCGACCTGTCCCTCGCGACGAGCCACTACAAACAACTGCGATGGAGTGCCATCACCCGCATCGCCAGCAACGAGGAGCGGGGAGGACTCGTACGAGCCAGTCGCTGTCAGTCGCACGGGCTCCTTCAGCACGGTGTCCATGCCCCAGAGATCGCCTCCCGCAACCAAGATCATCTCGAGCCCATCGCTCGCAAAACTGACCTCATCCGCTTTTGAAAGTTCTCGTCGCAGGAGATCGGCATCAACCAGCGGATCGCCGTCGTAGGTGATCACGAGTTTCTTGGGCTCGTCGTCTTTGCCAGGTTGATAGCGATAGAGGTCGAAAAGATGG
>JBMTLP010000472.1:0-3085 GCA_049433245.1 Pirellulales bacterium | reverse complement strand
ATGACCACCGAGGAGCGGGGTCAAGTGCTGTTCCGGCTCGCCGACCTCGTCGAGCAGGAGAAGCTCTGCTGCAAGTCGGGCGTTGAGTTGACGTTCACGCTGATCGCCTTGTCGCACTACCTCCAGACCAACGAGGAATGGACGAGCAGAGAAGGGGACACGTGGAACCTCGAACGGCTGGTGGAAGAGGAACTCGCCCAGCCAATCCGCACCGCTGCGTGTGGCGGAACCCACCGTCTGTTTGCACTTTCCTATGCAGCCCAGCGTCGCTTGGAAGCCACCGGCTCCCTGGACGGGGCCTTCAAACGGGCCGACAAGTTCGTCCGCGAATACCAGGTGTTCGCGCTCTCAAAGTTGCAAAACCCCGACGGCTCGTTCAGCACCGAGTGGTTCAAGTACCCGGCTGATCGCTCCGACGACATCGATCGGAAGGTCCAGACGACCGGGCATATCCTCGAGTGGCTCGTGGCCTCGAGCGACCAGCCGATGCTGTATCATCCGCGAGTCGTGCACGCCACCTCGTTCTTGGCTCGGGCCCTCGCGAGCGACCCGAACCGAGAGTGGAAAATCGGTCCGATGGGGCATGCCCTCCACGCCCTGACGGTCTACCAGGAGCGTGCCTGGGGCACCGTCCACCCGGGCAATATTGCGGCGTTCCACGGCAACATGAAGGCTGTCCCCAACCGCCCGCTGGCCCTCGCGGAAGGCGTGGATCTCACGCAGCCGGTGCTCGTGCGCTAGGTCAGACCTGATTTCCGGACGCGGCTGCCCGTCTCTCACTTGATGCTTGCAGGGCATCGGCATACGCTTCGAGCACGCCGTCCGGGGCTTGGGTTTCAGGGCTGTCCAGACGATCCGCACCGGCCGACGTCCGGTGGGATCGGACCATGACGGCCAGCAGCCAAAAGCGACATCTCGATCATTTCCTGGCAGCAGGCGTGCGGATCTACGAGCAAACGTCAGCGGATGCCCTGCTGATTCTCGTCGACCGCAAGCTCGACTGGGAGCAGGTCCGTGAGGCCACTGGCCGTATTCCGGTCCTCGTGGCAGCCGATGACGAGGACGACCTTCCTGGAGCCACAGCAGCGGGTCTACAAACCGTCCTCTTGGATGTCGCAGGGCTCCCGGTTCAGGAGCGACTCACGCAGGCACTCTTGGAGTGCGTGGCGGGAGAACTGATCGCACCTGAGGCCAACGTGGTCGCTCTTTACAGCGGCTTTGAGGCGGGGTCGCTCGACTCGCTCAGCGTGCTTCGCCTCGAGGAACATCTCGGACAGTTGACCAGTCGTGACTTGCGGAACCTCGAAACGAAGGTGCCACTGGAGACGCTCAAGCTCGTCGTCGACATTGCGGTGGAAATTGGCCGCGAAGGTCGCGAAGGCAAGCCGGTGGGCACCTTGTTCGTCGTTGGCGACAGCCGGCACGTGATGGCAGCCAGCCACGCAACCGGCTTCGATCCGGTGCGTGGCTACAACCGAGTGGAGCGAAAGTTGACCGATTCGCGAGTTCGCGAAGGCATCAAGGAAATCGCTCAGCTCGACGGGGCGTTTATTGTCAATGCTGATGGCACGGTCGAAGCAGCAGCTCGCTACATCGACGCATCGGCGGAAAACGTTTCGGTCGCCAAAGGCCTTGGTGCACGACACTGGGCTGCTGCAGCCATCACGCGGCGGACCAAGAGCGTGGCGGTGACGGTCAGTGAAACCAACGGTACCGTGCGACTCTTCCAAAATGGAGAGGTCGTACTCCGGATTGAGCCGTTCCGTCGCGCCATGAAATGGAAAGACTTTGAATACGAGCCACCGAGCGGTGACTGATCGATCGACGCGCCCCCTGTGATCAACCTGGCATGACCACCACTCCCGACCTCACCGGCCGTACCGTGTGGGTGGTGGATACGCTCTCGCGGATCTACCAACTCTTTCACGCGCTTCCCGAAATGACCTCGCCGCAGGGCGAACAGGTCTCAGCCGTTTAAGGATTCGCTCGTGACCTGGTAGACATTATCACCAGCCGTCGCCCCGACTATCTCTTCTGCGGCATGGACGCCGCCGGCCCGACGTTTCGTCACGAAGCGTTCGAGGCCTACAAAGCCACCCGCAGCGAGATGCCGGCCGACCTTGTGCCGCAAATCCCGCTCATTCGCCGGCTTGTTGAGGTGATGCACGTGCCGCTGCTGGAGCAGCCTGGCTTTGAGGCGGACGATGTGCTGGCCACCCTTGCCACCCGCACCTCTGCTGCCGGTGGCACCTGCATCTTGGCAACGAGCGATAAAGATGCGCGGCAACTCTTGAGCGATCATGTCTCGCTCTACAACCTGCGGACAGGGAGCCCATACGGCCGGGAGGAACTGCTGGCAGAGTGGGGGATCGCGCCCGAGCAAGTTGTCGATTTTCTCTCGCTCGTCGGAGATAGCGTTGACAACGTGCCCGGCGTGCCACTGATCGGTCCCAAAATCGCCTCACAACTTTTGCAGGAATATGGCTCGCTCGATGCGATCCTCGCCAACGCCGGCAAGGTTGCCGGCAAGAAGCGGTCGCAAAACCTGCAAGAGTACGCTGACACTGCCCGGAAAAGCCGCGAACTTGTCCAACTCCATCTCGATGTTCCCTGCGAGATTCCATGGGAGCGGGGCAAACTGGCCACGCCTCCGTTGGAGCCCGTCATTGCGTTTCTTAAAGAGACGGGGTTTAAATCCCTCGTCGGCGAAGCAGAGCGGAAACTCGCGGGGGCCCCAACCTCGCCGTCCCCTGCCAAGCCGGCCCACCACACATCCGCAGGCTCGCTGCTGTTCCCCAATGACCAGGTGCCCGTCGCTTGCCCACAGCAACCGGCTGACGCCGAGAGCCTCGCCCGTGTGCTGACGGCAGCCCGCGTCAGCGGACAACTCAGTCTCTGCGCCATCGCTGCCGACACTCGGCCGATCGGCTCAGCAACCGGGCTCGTCCTAGCTGCTCCTCAGGCCAACGCCCCGTGCCTCATCGCTTGGCTACCCGCCGACTGCCTCCTGGATGGGGCACCGCACGGCACGGCCATTCGGGAATGCCTCATGCATCCGGGAATCACGGTGCACGCCCATGACCTC
>JBMTLP010000471.1:0-3099 GCA_049433245.1 Pirellulales bacterium | reverse complement strand
CCCCCCCCCCCCCCCCCCCCGCCTCGTTGGATCATAGCGCTGAGCAGCGCTGCATCGAACGCGTGACGCGACAGGCTGTAGCCGCCTCGTAGCCGCACCTCGACTCCTCGCTGCCTCCCCATGATCCGCAGGCTCTGTATCGGCTCGCCTCCCAGTTCGGGAACGAGTTCTCCCAACTCGCACGCTTGCAGGGCGGCGATGCTGCGGTGGTTGAAGCAGCCGCCACAGACTTTGTGGCGTGGGAAGGTCGTTTTGTCGATCACGATGACCGACCGCCCTCGCCGCGCTAGCTGATGAGCGGCCAGGGCGCCTGCAGGTCCGCCACCGATGACGACCACGTCCCAAAGCCGCTGCGCGGCCGCGTCGATCGAAACCGTGGATTGCGGTGTTGCGGTCATCCTATGGCTCCCCACTGCGGTTCGTTCACGCGATTCCTAACGCCCTCCGTCTCGTCGTCTTGCCCCGATACACCCTCAGGTTCGGTTTTTGTTTCGATTCGATCATGACGCGGGGCGACGAGGAGGCTGCCATTGAAGCAAATAGCGAAATGGCCACCGATGGGATACTTTGGCATCGGGGAGTCCAGCCTCCATCGCCAACCGCCGCACCTCGGGAACCGTCAACGCCGCACGCACCGACAACGGCCCGTCGATGTGCACCACGGAAGATCGAGAAAAGACACGGGCGGCGGCGTGCGCCAGCCAGTAACCTCGCAAACCGCGGCAGAGATCGTTCACCAGCACAAATCGACGCGCCAGCTTCGCCATCCTTTTCAGCAGACATCGCTGCTGATCTTCCGTCAGGTGATGGAGAAACAATGAGCACATCACGACGTCGAACTGTTGCGGCCACCGCTGCTCCACCTGCTCCCCCAAGATGTCCGCAACTTGAAAGGCGATCTTGACCCCCGCTTGGGCGGCGCGTTGTTCGGCAAACTCGATCGCTCGCGGCGAGATGTCGATGGCCGTGACTTGCAGACTGAGGCCGTGTTGGTGCGCCCGTCGGCACAGTGCCACGGGAATGTCGGCGCTGCCCGTCGCAATGTCCAGAATGCGGAGTGGAGCCTCGGAGTGAGCTGCGGCAAGTTGGCGAATCGGCCCCCAAAGGATGCGGCTGCTGAGACTCAAGCCATTCAGGCGTGACAACGACCGAAGCGCCTCGCGGTGCAGATCCGCGTCGAGCGAGGGATCGTCCATCACTTCAGGCTCAATGCATCGGCGAGAGAGATCGGGAAGCCAATTCATCGCCGCAACTCCGCTGTTCATGATCGGTTGAGGGCCGCCTCTCAATCACCCGCCGTCAGTCTATCTTCCGTCTGCACGACGAAGCCGGCCGCTTCTCACAGGTGACGGTACTCACCGGCCGATCTGCGGCAACTGCTCAGTTATTTTTAACAAACACCACAGGCTTCGGTCCGTTAGAACTCACAGTGGGCTTTGGAGGCCTCGGGTCGCACGCCAGCCCCAACGAGTCCCAACCCGTTTTCGGAAAGGAAAAAGGATGTCCCTCAAACGCATGTGCCCGGCATCCCTTCTCATCGTACTTGTCGCTTCTGGTGCAGCAGCGCACGCCCATGAACCAACACCCGACCCAATTCTCTCCTACACCTTTGCAAGGCAGCATCTGGCTGATGATGAGGCAGGCCGATCCACGCTCACACCGCAGTTTGGTCCAACCGTGATCCTTGGCGGGAAACCCCTGCCTGAAGATGCGGCCGTTGTCGGCCTGCGTTTTGCCGGACTCAAAGAGTGCCATCAGGTTGCGGCCGAAGACGACGCCGTTCGGAAACTCTTGCCACAGCGTGAGTTCACGATCTCGGCCTGGGTAACCGTCGATCATCCGATGAGCTGGGGTGGTATCTTCTCGGCGCTGCAAGACAACGGCGGCGCTGAAAAAGGGCTCGTACTCGGCTACGACAAAGAACGCTTTTTTATCGGCCTGGCGACAGCAGGTGGCTCTGACCAGGACGGTAGAATTGAGTACCTCCGCAGCACCGTACCCTATGCCAAAAGCCGCTGGCACCATGTTGCCGCCACCTACGACGGCGACACGTTGCACCTCTTCGTCAATGGCGAGGCTGTGGCTCAATCCGACGCCCAATCGGGAGATATCCTTTGGCCAGACGACATTGGTATTTGGCTCGGCGGCTACCGCGACGTCAATGAATCCAATGTCCATCAGGGACGCATCGGCAGCGTCAAGCTGTTTCGAATGTGCGCGCAGCCGAGTTGGGTCGCCCACGAGTTTGAACATGGGGCAGACCTGGTTGCCCTGCCGGCGGACGGCGTCGCCTCTATGCCGTTGCCGATCGATGCCACGCCAGAGATGGTCATCAAGCCCTACCTGCAGTGGGGCACGGCCGACTCAATGACCATCATGTGGGAAACCGCCCACGCGTGCCGCGGCATCGTTCGCTACGGCCTCGACGCAGGCCGCAGCCAAGAGGTTCGGGAACCCGAGCCCCGCACGATTCACGAGGTGACGCTCACAGGCCTCGAGGCCGACATGCTGTACTACTACAGCACGCTCTCACCGCCAGAGGGCGAGTTGCCGGATGCAGATGAGACGCTCACCATCCCCACGGACCTGCGGACATTCCAGACATCAGCCCCAGTCGACAGCCCGGTTGCTTTTACGGTCATCTGCGACAGCCAAGCTCAACCTGAGGTCGTCAAGCGTGTGGCAGAGGCGATGTGGGAGTTTCGGCCACAGTTCGCCCTGCTTGGCGGCGACCTTGTGACCACGGGCACCAACAAGAAGCACTGGACGGACCACTACTTCCCCCACATGGATCCGCTCTCCAGCCGCGTGGTGGTATATCCAGTCCTTGGCCCCCCTGAGCAGAACGCCGACCACGAAGCGCTGCGCGCGGTCGTGCAGGCGATGCAGGTCGACGACCGTCACCTGCTCCTCAAAGCGAAGGCGGTGCTCCTCGGGCTTGCCGAAGCCCATCTCGCCCTCGACCTGGACGTGGACGAAGTGCCGGGCGAGGTCGAAGCGCTCGATCTTCGCGCGCTGCTCGGCGGCCGCGCCGTTGGTGATCAGGCCGAGGCGAACGCCGCGGGCATTCCCGTTTTCACCGTCGACATTCCCTGCAAC
>JBMTLP010000470.1:0-3105 GCA_049433245.1 Pirellulales bacterium | reverse complement strand
AGCTCAGTCACTCGCGCGTGGCGGCGTTTGGGATGACGCGTCGCCGTGGCATGGCTGCCGCCGATGACCCCGGCATGAAGGCCCTGCTCGAGGCGGGCACGAGCGTGATCACGATCGTGGGCAAGACGTCTGCGTTCCACGTGTCGGAAGTTCTCGGCGTCTCTCGGGAAGAGAATCTCGCCATGATCGCCGATACGGTGCGCTATCTGACGAGCCAAGGCCGCGAGGTGTTTTACGACGCGGAGCACTTCTTCGACGGTTGGAAACTCGACGCTGACTATGCGCTGCAGACGATCAAAGCAGCGGCCGAGGCGGGGGCTTCACGGCTCGTGCTCTGCGACACCAACGGCGGCACGATGCCGGCCGAGATCGACGAGATCGTGCGGCTGGCCTCCGTGGTTGACGCCCCTCTCGGCATTCACTGCCACAACGACTGCGATCTTGGGGTTGCCAACACACTCGCGGGAGTGGCCGCGGGGTGCGTGCAGGCCCAGGGCACGATCAATGGCGTTGGTGAACGCTGTGGCAACGCGGATCTCATTTCGGTGGTAGCCAACCTCGCTCTCAAACTGCCTGGCTTCCAGGTGCTCGGCGGCACGGGCACGAAGCACCTCACCGAACTCTCTCGGTTTGTCTACGAGACAGCCAACATGAGCTATCGCCCCGGGCAAGCGTTTGTCGGAGGCAGTGCCTTCGCGCACAAAGGGGGCATGCACGTGCATGCCGTCGCCAAGGCGGCCGAGTCGTATGAACACATTCCACCCGAGGCCGTGGGCAACTCGCGTCGCGTGCTCGTCAGCGAACTCTCTGGCAGGTCGAACATCGCGGCCGTGGTGAAGCGTGCCGACATCAAGGAAGACCGAACCCTGCAAGAGAAGGTGCTGTCGGAAGTCTGTCGGCTGGAGAATGAAGGTTGGCAGTTTGAAGCTGCAGGAGCGACCTTTGACCTCTTGGTTGACCGTCTGGCAGGCACGTTTCGACCTGCCTTTGAGCGGATCAGTTACCATGTGCTCGTGGAAAGCCGCGATGGCCGTGACGGCGAACTTCGCACCGAGGCCACGGTCAAACTCAAGATTGGCGACACCGTTCGGCACGAGGTCGGCGAAGGTGACGGACCAGTCAACGCCCTCGATGCAGCTGTACGGAAAGCCCTCGGTCCGCACTACCCGGCCATCGAGAAGATGCACCTCCTCGACTACAAGGTTCGCGTGATCAACGGCCAGGAAGGCACAGCCGCTCGGGTGCGTGTGCTGATCGAGAGCACCGACGGTGAAGAGATCTGGGGCACGGTTGGCGTGAGCGAAAACGTGATCGAGGCCAGTTGGCTTGCGCTCTCCGACGCCTTTGAGGCGTTTCTTGCCAGGCACGGGTAAGGCTTGCTGCCTCTTCCGATGTGTTGCCCGTTCTCTTTTCAGGGGTGGCCGGCCCGCTGGCGAGCCTACGATAGAGTCGGTCGACCGGAGTCTGGTTCGGCCGCCCTGGCCGGGCTGAGAGCCAAGCGAGGAATCGTGCGGATGACTGACGGAACGTTTGTGATTGCGGGGGGATCGGGCGGCATTGGGCTGGAAATTGCCCGCCAACTCGCCCCGCGGGCGGCTCAAGTTCAGATCTGGTCTCGAACACCGGGGGAACTCGAGCAGGATCATGTGGTGCGGCATGTTGCTTGCGACTTCACGGCGGATGATCCGCTGCCAGACGCTCCCGACCAGGTGCATGGGGCTGTCTACTGCCCAGGCTCGATCACGCTCCGTTCCTTTCGCAGTCTCACGGCTGCCGATTTCCGACAGGATCTCGAAATCAACCTGCTTGGTGCGGTGCGGTTTCTGCAGGTGATTCAGCCCAGGCTGGCTGGCGCCGAGGGTTGCCCGGCGAGCGTTGTACTCTTCAGTACCGTGGCTGTGGCCCAAGGCATGCCGATGCACGCTTCGATTGCTGCTGCCAAGGGTGCCATCGAGGGGCTCGCTCGGTCGCTGGCCGCAGAGTGGGCTCCAAAGGTGCGGGTGAATGTGATCGCGCCAGCCCTCACCGACACGCCGCTGGCGAGTCGCCTGCTCTCGTCGCCCGAGAAGCGGGAGGCGATGGCCGCCCGCTATCCGCTCAAGAGGATCGGAACGGCGGCTGACGCGGCAGCGTTGGCTCGGTTTCTGCTGTCGAACGACAGCGGATGGATCACCGGCCAGGTGCTTCATGCTGATGGCGGCCTCTCGGCTTTGAGAGTGTGACGCATCACTTGGTAAGCATGAGCGTTGGCTGTGCTCAGGTTCGCCCGAATCACACCGCGTCGGTGGCCCGATGACACTGAGTCCTCCGAACTGTGTGTGGTTAAAGCGAGACCTGCGCGTGGACGACCATGCGGCACTTGCCACCGCAGTGGAACGCTCGCGGGGTGGAGCCGTGTTCGCCCTGTTCATCTACGAGCCCGAGGTGCTCGAGCAGCCGGAATGGGACCCCAGCCACACGGCGTTTCAAGAGGAATGTCTCCGCGACCTCGAGCCGGTGCTGGGGAGGCTCGGGATTCGGCTTGTGACCCGGCGGGGTGAGGCCGTTGCCGTGTTCGAGCAGCTTCGCAGCGAGACCGGTTTTAGGCTGCTCGTGGCCCACGAAGAGGTCGGCACGGGGGTCACCTATGCCCGCGATCGCCGCGTGCGGCGGTGGGCAAAGGAGGCGGGGGTTGAGTTCCTCGAACTTCCACAGACCGGCGTCGTGCGGCGACTTGCGTCGCGGAACGGTTGGAACCGCCGCTGGGAGCATCGGATGGAGAGCCCGCAGACGCCCGTGCCGCCGAGTACGGGACGGGGTGGGCTGGCCTCGGTCATGCGGATCGAGACGAGCGGCATCCTCGGCTGTCGCGGCCTTGGCTTGCACCCCGACACCAAGGATCGCCAGCGAGGTGGGGAACGAGCCGCCCACGAGGTGCTCGATGATTTTCTCACGCGTCGTGGGCGATCGTATGCAGGGGGAATCAGCAGCCCCGTCTCGGCGGCCACGGCCTGCTCGCGGCTGAGCCCGCACCTCGCCTTCGGCTCCCTGTCCATCCGCGGCGTTTGGCAGGCGATCGAGGCGCGGCGGCTGCACTTCTCCGCGAGCGCCTTCGGCAGCCCTCAG